>NZ_JBMDJS010000010.1:0-199441 GCF_057809315.1 Herbaspirillum sp. FG34
CCCCCGGCGCTCCGTTCCGACCGGAGAAAGATAGGCATTAAGCTAGAGCGCAGAAAAGCATTCCGTGCAGACTACCCCAAACCTAAAAACCACCGCCGAACTAAAAAAGTACCGCCAAAAATTAAATCAGCGCTCCGAAAAAGGATGCGTCTTCTTCCAATGTTCAGCAATATCGATGCGTCGGCAAATCCAGACCTTGTCGTGTGACTGCACGTAATCGAGGAAGCGTTGGAGAGCACGGAATCGTCCGGGTCGTCCGAGCAGGCGGCAGTGCATCCCGATGGATAGCATCTTCGGAGCCTCTTCACCCTCTTCATAGAGCACGTCGAAACTATCCTTCAGGTACTGGTAGAAGTGCTCGCTGGTGTTGAAACCTTGCGGCGTAGCAAACCGCATGTCATTGGAGTCCAGCGTATAAGGCACCACCAGATGCGGCACCTTCACGTCGGCACTGGTTTCCACCTCCATCCAGAACGGCAGATCATCCCCGTAATAATCCGAGTCATACGCAAAGCCACCGTGTTCCACCACCAGCTGCCGCGTATTGGGCGAATCCCGCCCCGTATACCAGCCCAGCGGCGCGCTCCCGGTGAGCTCACGGAAAATCTGCACCGCCTCCTGCATATGCGCCCGCTCGGTCTCAATATCCATGTTCTGATAATGAATCCACTTCAAGCCATGGCAAGCGATCTCATGCCCCAATTCCTGGAACGCCTGGGTCACATCAGGCGAACGCTGCAAGGCCGTGGCCACGCCAAAGATCGTCATCGGCAGACCACGCTTCTCGAACTCGCGCAGGATACGCCACACCCCCACCCGCGACCCATATTCGTAAATCGATTCCATCGACATGTGCCGCGCCGGATAAGCCGCCGCCCCCACGATCTCGGAAAGGAATTGCTCCGACGCAGGATCACCGTGCAGCACGCAATTTTCGCCGCCCTCTTCATAGTTCAGCACGAATTGCAAAGCCACCCGCGCCTGGCCAGGCCAGCGCGCATGCGGCGGGTTGCGGCCATAACCGGCCAGGTCGCGAGGATAAGTTTGTTGCTGTGACATAAGTTCTTCGTTTGGCTGTCAAGAAAAGAAATCGCAGCGCCGGACAACAGCACCGCATGGAAAATCAGACACGGGCAAAACCGCTGAGCAATCCATGATAAGCCTTGGGCAAGGGCCGCGCCCATTCACCACCCTTGGCCGTGCCCAACCCCAGTGCCACCAGCGACTCCGCCAGCTTGACCGCTGCGGTCACGCCATCGATCACCGGCGCACCAATGTCGCGGCCAATGGCCGCACACAGGTCTGCCATGCCGGCACAGCCCAGCACGATGGCCTCGGCCCCGTCCTCGGCCAGCGCCCGCCGACACTCCTCGATAATGCGCGCCCGCGCATCGGACGCCGGATTCTCCAGCTCCAGCACCGCAATCTCGCAGGCCCGCACGTTACGGCAAAAACGCTGCATGCCGTAACGCTCGGCCAGATGCCAGGCCATGCCGCTGGTGCGCGCCAGCGTGGTCACCACCGAGAAGGAGGGCGCGACCAGGCTGGCCATGTGCATCGCCGCTTCCGCAATCCCGATCACCGGTCCCCGCGCCAGCTCACGCGCCGCTGACAAACCAGGATCGCCGAAACAGGCAATCACGTAGGCATCCACGCCCTCGCGCTCACCCCGCTCGATTTCCTCCAGCAGCCCCGGCACGGCCAGCGCCTCGTCATAGTGGCTCTCGATCGAGGCCGGTCCCATCTGCGGACTCACGCCCATGATCTCGGTGCCGGGGGCCGCCACCTGGCGGGCACAGGCCGTCATGGCCTCGGTCATGCTCATGGTGGTGTTGGGATTGATCAGCTTGATGCGCATGCTTGTTCCTCGATGCAATGAAGTCCAGGTCAGCGATGCTCAGCGCTTGCGCGCGAACATCAGGTAAAACACCGCGCCCAGCGCCGCACCGATGAACCAGGAGAAGTCCGCTGCTTTACGCAGCTGCGGCAGCATCACGCAGGCCACGCAGACGGCAGCGGCCAGCACCAGCGCCTTGACCGCATCACGGTTGACGCCATTGGTGTACCAGTAGCGGCCTTCAGGACGCATGGTGTAGAGATCCTCGACCTTCACCTGACGCTGCTTGACCAGGTAGTAGTCCGACAGCAGGATGCCGTACAGCGGGCCAATGAAGCCCCCCAGCACATCGAGCGTGTAATGGATCACTTCCGGGTTGCCGAACAGGTTCCAGGGCGTGATGAAGATCGACGCGGTGGCCGCGATCATGCCGCCGGCACGCCAGCTGATGCGGCTGGGCGAGAGATTGGAAAAGTCGAACGCCGCCGAGACGAAATTGGCCACGATGTTGATGCCAATGGTGGCCGTCAGGAAGGTCAGCGCGCCAATCACCGCTGCCGTGGTGCTGTCGATGCGCGAGACCGTTTCCACCGGGTCGGTGATCAGTTCACCGAACACGGCAATGGTGGCCGAAGTGGTCACCACCGTTACTATCGAGAACGCCAGGAAGTTGACCGGCAGGCCCCAGAAGTTGCCGCGCTTCACATCGGCGAAAGTATGGCAGTAGCGGGAGAAGTCGCCGAAGTTGAGCATCGGCCCCGAGAAATAGGACACCACCAGCGAGATGGCCGTAATCATCACCGAGACTGCCGCCCAGCCGCTGTACTTGATCTCGCCCAGGTTCAGGCCGACGTTCTGCCAGCCAGCCTTGTAGATCATCCAGCCGGCCAGGATGAACATGACCACATAGACCGCCGGACCGGCAAAGTCGATGAACTTCTTGATGGTCTCCATGCCGTTCCAGAACACCAGCGCCTGCAGTACCCACAGCAGCAGGAAGCCGCCCCAGCCGAGCGTAGAGAGACCGGCGAAGGAATGCACGTGAACATCGGCATAGGGCTTCAGTTCAGGGAAGAACTTCAGCACCACCACCACGAAGGCGGCCGAGGCCAGGTAGGTCTGGATGCCGTACCAGGCCACCGCGATCAGGCCGCGGATCATGGCAGGGACGTTGGCACCCAGGACGCCAAAGGATAGCCGGCTCATCACCGGATAGGGCACGCCATGCGCCTGGCTGGGACGCGCCACCAGATTGCACAGCAGATAGACGATGCTGATGCCGATGAGCAGCGAGATCAGCACCTGCCAGCTGGTCAGGCCCAGTGCGAACAGGCTGCCGGCAAAGACGTAGCCGCCCACGCTGTGCACGTCGGACATCCAGAAGGCAAAGATGTTGTAGGAACCCCAGGTCTGCTTCTTCAGCGGGGCAAGGTCTTCATTGATCAGGCGCGCGTCGTCGGCGCCGGCGATATAGGCGCCGGGTGCAGCGGAGGGGGAAGCATCGGTAGTCATGGCCGGTCTCCATCAAAGAGAAAGGGTGGGGCGAAACGAATCACGCCCGGCCTCAGCCGGGCTGTTCAACGGACTTCCTGCATGCTCTTGTCGGCATGGTGGTGGTCACACGGTCTGTATCGAGCCGCGCGACGTGGCCCTGTTCTGTTTCTCACTTCCTTCTTCCATCTTCCTGACGCTTCCTGTCGGAAAGGTCAGGGTGTGCGCGCCGGCCCGTGGGTCACAGTCCCTTGCCGAGCACGGCGCGCAGATCGAACTGATCATCCGCATCCGGCCGCACCCGGTCCTCGCACAAATGCAAGTGATGTGCCATATGCGACTGGGCAGCGGCAACGTCACCTTTTTCCAGCGCTTCCAGCACGGTCTCGTGTTCATCGAAGGAGCAGGCGTTGTGGCCCGGTGCCTCCGTCTTGGCGATCATCAGCGTGGTGCGCGAGACCAGCTTGCGCAGCGTCTCCACCAGCAGCGCATTGCCGGTCAGCTCCGCCAGCGCCAGGTGGAACTGGGCGGAAAGCCGGATCCAGCGCGGCCGGTCACCGTTGAGGTAACAATCCCGCTCCTCTTCCACCATGCGCCGCAAGCCGGCAATCTGGCGCGTACCGGCCTCGCGCCCGACCTTCTCCAGCACTGCGTGTTCGAGGATGTTGCGCAGCTCGAACATGTCGCGCACCTCGGCATGCGAAGGACTGGCGATGAAGGCGCCACGGTTGGCCTCCAGATCGACCATGCCCTCCGAGGCCAGGCGCGAGAGTACCTTGCGCACCGTGTGGCGGGCCGTATCGTAGATCTGGCACAGGGTCTGCTCGGTCAACTTGGTTCGCGGCGGCAGCCGATGTTCCATGATGGCGTCGTAGATGTCCTGGTACATCCTTTCCTCCACCGCGCCCGTACTTTCGCGCTCGCGCGCACTGGCACGCGCCGGGGCGGCAGGGGAGCGTGCGGTTTTGCTGGCTTTGTTCATGATGCTCATGCTCTGGCTGGAATGACTATCGGGAGGGTCTTGCCGGTCAACAACGAGGCGCATGGATCGTCAACAATCTGAAAAAATATTTGCAACAAAATGGGGCTCATTCTGCACCAAAAAGAGAGGCGTGTGACCCGCTTTGGGTCAGCGCAGGCAAGACTTTCGATGCTGCAGCGCAGCGCCGATAACGCAATCTTCCCTTGTAGCCAATAGTGGAGCCCATGCTGCATGGCGTAATCTTTATTTCAGAAATTGTTGTCAATCTGTGTGTTCGATTGCGGCAAAAATGTGTGGTCAATGGCGCAGGAGGTGCGCCGCAAAACGGCGTCCGGACCGTTGCCAATCCCCACGCACACTCATGCAAGAAGTGTGCTTGACCGTCGGGGATGCGAAAACGCCCGGCGCAGGGCCGGGCGTGGTGATTGACGACGTGGCTTGCTCAGTGGCTGGCGGCGTACTGTTCCAGCTCCTGATGCAGGGTGGTCTTGTCTTCGTCGGAGAGGAAGCAGGCATCGATGCCATTGCGGGCCAGTTGCAGCACCTGCTCGCGCGAGAGGTTCAGCGCGCGGGTGACGGCGTGGTAATTGGCGTTCATGTAGCCGCCGAAGTAGGCCGGGTCGTCGGAGTTGACGGTTACGGCCAGGCCGGCATCGAGCAGGCGTGCCAGGTTGTGTTCGGCCATGTCCTTGACCACGCACAGCTTGAGGTTGGACAGCGGGCACACCGTCAGCGGGGTGCGCTGTTGCGCCAGGCGCTGCATCAGGGCCGGATCTTCCTCGCTGCGCACGCCGTGGTCGATGCGTTCGACGTGCAGCACGTCGAGTGCGCCGATCACGTAGGCGGCCGGACCTTCTTCACCGGCATGGGCCACCAGGCGCAAGCCCAGTTCGCGGCAGCGCGCGTAGACGCGTTCGAACTTCTCCGGCGGGTTGCCGCGTTCGGAAGAATCCAGGCCGATGCCCAGCCACAGGTCGGCGTATTGCTCACGCAGCGGCAGTGCCGCTTCCAGGGTGGCGAAGGCGTCCTCTTCCGAGAGGTGGCGCAGGAAGGACATGATCATGACGCTACCGAAACCATCGCGGCGGCGCGCATCGCGCAGGGCGGCGGCGATGCCGGCGAATACGGTGGCAATGGGAATGCCGCGCTCGGTATGGGTTTGCGGATCGAAGAAGATCTCGGCATGGCGCACGTTGTCGGCTTGCGCACGTGCGATGTAGGCGGCGGTCATGTCGTAGAAGTCCTGCTCGGTGCGCAGCACGTTGGCACCAGCGTAGTACAGATCGAGGAAGGACTGCAGGTCGCTGAAGTTGTAGGCCGCACGCAGGTCCTCTACCGAGGCGTAGGGCAGGGCGACGTTGTTGCGCTGGGCCAGGGCGAACATCAGCTCGGGTTCCAGCGTGCCTTCGATGTGCAGGTGCAGTTCGGTTTTCGGCAGACCGGCGATGAAACCGTCCAGCGCGGCGCCGGTAGCGGAGGAAGAAATGACAGCTGAGCTCATGGAAACGACCCTTCAAAAATGGCAGAAACAGGGAAGGCGTGCGCAGGGAGAGTGTTCCTTGGCACCGCGCGACACCTCGCCGCGCCAGCATAGCCGCCTTCCGGACCCCGCATTATCACGCAAATCGCATACCTGGCTCCACAAAGCCAAAGGCCGTCAGGTCACTGAACCAAATGAGGTGCCATGGGCTCTGAGCAGCAGTGCTGTGCCTCCCGCGGGGCGGGACTTTGGCCGGGATGCAACTAAATCTCGCCAGCATCGGGCCAGCCATGTTTAAATGCTAAGCTTCTTGGGGGAAACGAATGCGCAAGTCGATCACGCAAAGCATGCAGTGGGTCTTGGGTGGCACCGTACTGGCGGCCATGGCGGGCTGTTCCATGATGCCGTGGACGGAGCCCGAGGACCCGACGGTCGTGCCTTACAAGACTGTCCTGAGCGGTTCGTATCAGGGGTTCCTGAAGAACTGGGATGAGCAGCGCCAGCCGGTCTTCTGCGCCCTCATCCGCAGCCGCGCCGACTGGGACCGCTGGATGCAGCCGGCACCGGTGATGGAGGACAAGCGCCCCTTCGGTCCCTCGGCCGATCATTTCGAACGCAAGCAATATCTGGTGGTGGCGCGCAGCATGACCGCTCCGGATGCGGCCGAGCGTCCACACATCTTCACCCCGCTGTCGGTGCGTTTGCGCGATGGCTCCCTGCGCCTGAACTATCTCTACCGCGCACCTGCTTCGGGTGCCTCGTACCGCGTCAAGGACTATCTGATGGTGTCCATTCCCAAGGACCGGTTCACTACGGGGCCGGTGGTGTTTTATGAGAATGACAGCAAGGTGTGTGAAGTGGCACGGTGATATCCCGGCTCTTCTCCAGGGGGAGGCTGCATGCTCCCCGACCAAGAATGAAAAAGCCGAAGGCAAAACATGCCTTCGGCTTTTTTCTGACGATCTTTCGGCTGCCGCTTCAAGCCCCCTGCGTCATCCCGATGAACTGCTGCAATTCCGGCGTCTTGGGATTGCCGAACAATTCTTCCGGCGGTCCGATTTCATGCACCTTGCCCTGGTGCATGAACACCAGGCGGTTGCACACCTCGCGTGCAAAACGCATCTCGTGCGTCACCATCAGCAGCGTCATGCCTTCCTTGGCCAGGCCGCGCATGACGGTGAGCACTTCGTTGACCAGTTCCGGATCCAGCGCCGAAGTGATCTCGTCACATAGCAGCGCCTGAGGATTCATCGACAGCGCACGCGCAATCGCCACGCGCTGCTGCTGGCCGCCGGAGAGTTGATCCGGATAGGCATCGAACTTGTGACCCAGTCCGACCTTCTCCAGATTGGCCTTGGCAATGGCCATGGCCTCGGCTTCGGTCGTGCCCTTGACGATCATCGGCGCAATCATCACGTTGCGACCCACCGAGAGGTGCGGGAACAGGTTGAACTGCTGGAAGATCATGCCGACCTTCAGGCGCAGGTTGCGCAGTTCCAGTTCACTCGCCCCCAGCTTGGCACCGGCCACGCTGATGTTGCCTTCGTCGATGCTCTCCAGGCCGTTGATGCAGCGCAGGAGGGTGGATTTGCCCGAGCCGCTCTTGCCGATGATGGCGATCACTTCACCCGGTTCGACGTCCAGGCTGATGCCTTTGAGGACTTCGTTGTCGCCGAAGCGTTTCTTGACGTTGTCAATGGCGATGAGCGGCATTGTATTTCCTTTCTAAAGACTGGCTGTACTTGGACAGCGGCCAGCAAAGCACGAAGTAGAAGGCACCCACGATGGCAAACACCGTGAAGGGGCGGAAGGTGGCGTTGGTGATGACGGTGCCGGCCTTGGACAATTCGATGAAGCCGATGATGGAGGTCACCGCAGTGGACTTGATGATTTGCACGCCAAATCCCACCGTCGGTGCAATCGCAATGCGGAAAGCCTGCGGCAGCACGATGTAGCGCATCTGCTGGAAGTAACCCATGGCCAGCACCGAGGAGGCTTCCCACTGCCCCTTGGGAATGGCTTCCACGCAGCCGCGCCAGATCTCGGCCAGATAGGAGGCGCTCCAGCACATCAGCGCCAGTCCCGCCGCCAGCCAGGCAGGCACTTCGAGACCGAACAACGCGATGCCGAAGAACATCAGGAACAACTGCATCAGCAGCGGCGTGCCCTGGAACAGTTCGATGTAGAGCCGCGCCGTCATGCGCAGCCAGCTCTGGCGCGAGGTGCGCATGAACAGGATGATCAGGCCCAGCGTGCCGCCGAGCAGAAAGGTGACCAGTGACAGGAGAATGGTCCAGCGCCACGCCAGCATCAGGTTGCGGACGATGTCCCAGGTGGTAAACGAGATCATGCGGACCTCCGGGCAGTGATGAAGTAGTTGCCGATCAGGCGCAGCAGCTGGCGCAGCAGGATGGCCAGCACCAGGTAGAGGGCGGTGGCGACGATGTAGGCTTCGAAGGCGCGGAAGTTGCGGCCCTGGATGTAGTTGGCCGCGAAGGACAATTCTTCCACCGCGATCTGCGAACACACGGCCGAGCCCAGCATGACGATCACCACCTGCGAAGACAGTGCCGGCCAGATCTTCTGCAGCGCCGGACGCAGGATGATGTGGCGGAAGATCTGCCCGCGCGACATCGACAGCGATTGCGCCGCCTCGATCTGTCCGCGCGGAATCGCCTGCACCCCGGCACGAATGATTTCGGTGCTGTAGGCACCCAGGTTGATCACCATGGCCAGGATCGCCGCCGTGATTTCACTGATGTGGATGTCCAGCGAAGGCAGACCGAAGAAGATGAAGAACAACTGCACCAGGAAGGGCGTATTGCGGATGATCTCCACATAGCCGCTGACGATGGGTTTGAGCCAGCCCGGCCCCTGCGTGCGCGCCCAGGCACCGAAGATGCCCACGGCCACGCCCAGCACGCCGCCGATGGCGATGAGCTCGATGGTGGTCGCCACTCCCTTGACGATGACGTCGGTGTAGTCGAGCGTGGAAAGAAAATCGAATTGATAAGCCATGATGTCGTGTCTGCCCTGCCTCGAAAATGCTGCGTTTGCCGGGTTGTCCGCCTGCCTGCTGCCTGGATCAAACTGTATTGCTGCTGTATTGCTGCTGTATTGCGGAGGTATCGCTACTATATTTTTACTGTACTGCTACTGTATTGCTGTCGTGTCGAGACTGTACCGGAGCTCTTTGGCCACTGTATTGCTGCACCCCCCGAGGTGTGCAGCAATACAGCAATACGGCAATACAGCAAATTACAGGCCAGCCGGCAGGGGCAGGCCCAGCCACTTCTGCGAGATGGCGTTGAGGCTGCCATCCTTCTTGGCTTCGGCCAGGATGGCATCGACCTTGTCCTGCAGCTTCTTCTCACCCTTGTTCAGACCGATGAAGCAAGGCGAATCCTTGATCAGGAACTTGGTCTCGGGCTTCTTGGGCGGGTTCTTGGCGATGATGGCGGCAGCCACCACGTTGCCGGTGGCCACCAGCTGCACCTGACCGGAGAGGAAGGAACTGATGGTGCTGTTGTTGTCCTCGTAGCGCTTCACGGTGGCCGAGGCGGGCACGATCTTGGTCAGTTCCAGGTCTTCCACCGAGCCACGGGTCACCGCAATGGTCTTGCCGGCCAGATCGGCTGCACTCTTGACGGGCAGGTCGGCCGGGCCGAAGACACCATTGAAGAAGGGAGCATAGGCAGTGCTGAAGTCGATCACCTTTTCACGCTCGGCATTCTTGCCCATGCTGGAGATGACCAGGTCGACCTTTTTGGTGGTCAGGTAGGGAATGCGGTTGGCGCTGGAGACCGGGATCAGTTCGACCTTCACGCCCATCTTCTTGGCGATCAGGGTGGCCACGTCAATGTCGAGACCCTGCGGCTTGAGGTCGCTGTCGACCGAGCCGAACGGCGGGAAGTCCGCCGGCACCGCCACGCGCAGCGTGCCGTGCTTCTGGATATCGTCCAGGGCGTCGGCACGGGCGGCCGAAGCGGAGAACATCATGGCGCCGGCCATCAGGCCGAGCAGGAGTTTGGTCAGTTTCATAGCAGTTTCCCTTGGTTGACTACGTTGATGAGTGGCCCGTGCGATGCGCTGGCTAAGGCCGTTTGTTTTCCTGACGCGTTGGTCCGCTCTCGCCGGCGGCCCCCTGCCGCGAGACGGACGCCAGCGCCTGCCGCAGCGGTTCCAGCGGATCGCTGCTGCGCACCTGGGTGAGCCCTGATTCCACGTGTTGCAGGTGGTCCTGCATCAGTTGCTCCGCCTGTTCCAGATCGCCGCGCTCCAGCGCCTGGACGATCAATACATGTTCCGAACACGAATCCTCGGCCTGTTCCGACGACTGGTGCAGCATGGCCGTGAGCGTGGTGCGTGCGGTCAGGTCGCGCAGCGTCTCCGACAGCAGCGAGTTGCCCAGGCATTCGCACAGGCAGACATGGAAGTCGCCCAGCAGATAACTGCGTGCTCCCACGTCGGCCCCGGCAATGGCGGCCTCCTCGCGTGCAATGTGATCGCGCAGCTGGCCGATGGCCTGGGCACTGATGGGGCGCACACGCGCCTGGCGCAGCAGGCCCAGCTCGATCACGCGGCGCGCCTCGAAGGCTTCACGCGCCTGTTCGGCAGTCGGCTCGATGACGAACCAGCCGCGCCGCGCACTGACGGTGACGATGCCGCGCGCCATGAGCCGGGTCAGCGCTTCGCGTACCTGGGTGCGCGAGACGCTGAACAGGTCGGCCAGTTGCTGTTCGCCCAACCGGGTCCCCGGCGCCAGTTGCTTGGCGAGGATGGCCTCGGTGATGCGGACCGCAATCTGCGACGACGACTTGGCGGAAGGATCGATGCTCATGAGCTCTCATCAGCAAGTTGTGTGCCACGCTGATATACAAGATTGGCATACAACAAGCCGCGACGATTATTGGCGGCCAGAGGTCGATGTGGCAAGGGTTTGCGGCAGGTGTGGCAGCGTGGTCACGATGGCGTCGACGGCGCTGATGCGGTGCGGCAACACTCAAATGAAGGTTCAGGCATCGCTATTGCCTGCTTTTGGTGCGCCTGACCCCATTTCAGGCGGGCGCTGGCTGCCCCGCTTTTGTGCAGCGCGTTAGCTGATATGAAGGAAGTTGTCTGTTTTTGGCAGTGAATGGTGGCCCGGTCATCGCGGCAGTTCCCGGGCCTGCCATTTTTTCCACCGGCGGTGCATGCGCGCATGCCCGTCCTTGACCTGGCCGGCCAGGTAGCCCCGCGCGTAGGCGATGCTGGGTGCCAGGCGCGCCTGCTTCTGCTGCAGTTGCTGCAGCAGGGCATCGGCCACCACCAGGTCGTTGTGCAGTCCCAACTGTTCCTGCAGGCGCGACAGGGCCTTCAGGTAGGGCCGACTGCTCTTCTCCCCATACAGGGCCTGGAAGAATTCGATGTCATAGCGCATCTTCTTGGCCGCGATGCGGGTGCGGTGCCGGGCACGGTCGTTTTCTTCAAGATGTGCGCCGCGCTTGTTGAGTCGCTTTTCATCCCGTCGCAGCATCTGCCGCGCAAAACGCGAGAGTGTTTGTGCCAGGGCTTCCTGGGCGTCCTCATCGCGACCATCACGCCAGCCCGCCAGCAGCAGCCAGCGGCTGAACTGCAAGACCAGTGCGGTATAGCGCGGGGAGGCCACGGCTTGTACGGCATGCGCATGTTCCTTGCCGGCCTCCACCAGCGCCGCGTGGCGCACCCTTTCCAGATCGATGGCGCCGATGGCCTGCGGGGGCAGCTTGCCCAGCGTCTGGGTCGCCAGCACATCCCAGTCGCGCGCGTGGCCGATGGCTTGCGACACCCACTCGAATTCGGTCGCCAGGGAGGCCGGCAGAGCGATCACCTCATCAAACAGGGTGAAGGCCGAACGCAGGCGGCGCAGGCCCACGCGCATCTGGTGCAGGCGTTCGATATCGTGGCTGTCCTGGTCGGCGATGTCGTTGGCCTGGATCTGCTCCACACAATTGCTGAGCACGGCCAGGAAGGCCTGCTCCACCGTCATCTTGCGCGCCAGTCGCAGCGGCCTGGCGTGGCTGGCGGAGGAAACGGCGGCAAGGCCGTTCTGTTTGCGGATCGCCTGGTGGAACAGGCCATAGCCGCGCTGCGCCTTGCTCTGGATGCCGATGCGCAGCGGCAGGTCCTGCAGCAGTTGCAGGGCGAAGTCGAACAGGGCGCGGGCATTGCCCTCTTTGAGTTCGAGTTCGATCTCGCAGACCTGCGCCTTGAGGTCGCCGTGTTCCACCGTACCCTGGTCGAGCACGCATTCGACCTGTGTGCCCTCGTCCAGCACCAGGTCCCACACCATGCGCTGGATGCGGGTACTGAAGATGGGCGTGAGCTGCGCGGCGGTGCGCTCGGAGAAGATCTTCCTGGCCCAGTCCTCGTCGGAAGCGACCAGGTCGCGCAGCACCGGAAGGTCAGGCGCTTCACCTTCCACCAACGACTCCCATTCATTGCGCTGGTGCAGGCCGCCATGGACGCCACCGCCGGCCTTGAGGGTTTGAACAAATTCATTTCCGGTCCGACGCACCCGCAGGCCGGCCTCGTTCTGGCGCAGCAGCAGGTCCGGCGTATCGAAGTAGGTACCGGTCTGGTCCTTGATGCGTGGTGCGGCCTGGGCATGGCGCTTGATCAGCGGATGACGGATGAAGGCCTTGGTGTGCTCGGGGGCGAGCAAGAGTTTCAGTTCGGTTTCCATGAGGCTTGCCGTATCGGTTGGAAGTAGGGCGCCGTCGGACTGAGTGGCGGCACAGCGTTTGAGCGGGCAAGTGGCGCCTGGCGTTGCGCCATGTAGCGCGCGGGTGGTTTGCCCAGGGTTTTCCGGAACATGGTGATGAAAGCGCTCACCGAGTCATAGCCGAGATCCTGCGAAACACGCTGCACCGAGCGCCCCGAGGCCAGCCATTGCAGGGCCAGCATCAGGTGGATCTGGCGCCGCCAGCGGCCAAAGCTCATGCCGGTCTCGGCCTGTACGAAACGCGCGAAGCTGCGCTCGCTCATCGCATGGCGCTGGCCCCATTCGGCCACCGTGCTGCGATCGGCCGGATGCTCGGCCAGGTGACGCGCAATGGCGCGCAGGCGCGAATGCTGTGGCACCGGCAGGTGCAGGGGCAGGGCGTGACGCTGGCTGTGTTCCAGTTCTTCCACCAGCACCGCCGCCAGGCGGGCGGTGCGCTCGTGCGGGGCGTAGTCCTGGCGCTGCTCGGCCAGGTGACAGATCATCTGCACCAGCAGGGGCGTGAGTGCCAGAGTACAGCACTGGTCCGGCATGCTGGCCGCCTGGGGCGCGATGAAGAGGAAGCACAGCTGCCCGTCCAGGGTGACCCGGTTGCTGTGCGGCATGCCCGGCGGAATCCAGACCGCCGATTGCGGCGGCACGATCCACAGGCCCAGGGCCGTCTCGCAGGTGACCGCACCATGCAGGGCCACCACCAGCTGGCCCTTGCGATGACTGTGGAAGGGCGTCTCGCGCTCATGCTGGCAGGTATGCACGCGCAGAGCCGTGACCGGCGCATCGAGACGGTCCGGATCATGGTCGATCAGGCTGGCGTAGAGAGTGGCCATGGTGAGCGGGGGGGTGACCGTTTTTAGCAATAAGCTGGCATTGTAGCCAAATACGTGCAAGCGGCGATTGGCTAAGCTGGGTGCTCCCTGCTTTCGATCACTCTTTCTGCTTTCTTCAGGCCGGCCATGCACGCTACGCACCCCCCTCACGTTCGCCCCGTTCATCGTGGTCTCTGGCTCATTGCCGGCATCCTGCTCATCGCCGCCAACCTGCGCGCCCCGGTCACTGCCGTCGGGCCGGTGATGGGATTGTTGCAGCAGACCTTTGCCCTTTCAGCGGGTGCGGCAGGGCTGATGCTGACCTTGCCGCTGCTGTGTTTCGCCCTGGTGTCGCCCATGGCTGCCCGCGTGGCGCGCGCCCTGGGACTGGAACGCACGCTGTTACTGGCCCTGCTGCTGATCGCGGGCGGCATCGTGCTGCGCTCTTCCGGATCGCTATTGGCCCTGCTGGCGGGCACCTGCATCATCGGTTGCGGCATTGCGGGTGGCAATGTGCTCTTGCCCAGCCTGCTCAAGCGTGACTTCCCCGATGACCTTACCCGGATGACGGCCATCTATGCGCTGACCATGGGCGCTGCCTCGGCGCTGGGCTCGGTCTGCGCGGTACCGTTGGCAGCCGGTCTGGGCTGGGCGTGGGCACTGGCCGCGTTCATCGCGCTGCCCGCACTGGCGATACTGGTCTGGCTGCCGCAATTGCGGCGTGATACGCGCCCGGCCACCGCTTCGATGCGAAGCGCGTCGATGTGGCGCCAGCCGCTGGCGTGGCAGGTCACGTTTTTTCTGGGCAGCAATTCGCTGGTGTATTACGTGGTGACGGCGTGGCTGCCCTCCATTCTCGCGGCCAACGGCCACAGTGCGGTGGAAGCGGGCAACCTGCACGGCCTGATGCAGCTGGCGTCGGCGTTGCCGGGAGTGTTGCTGGTCCCGCTGGGGCCGCGCATCGGCGATCATCGTCCGGTCGCCGTCGGCATGTCTGCCGCCACCGTCCTCAGCCTGGTCGGCCTGATGGCCTGGCCGCAGGCGTCCATCGTGTGGGTACCGCTGTTCGGATTCGGCACGGGGGCGGTGCTGATCCTGGGGCTGGCCTTCGTCGGCACGCGGGTATCGACGCCGCCGCAGGCCGCCGCGCTGTCGGCCATGGCGCAGAGTGTAGGCTATCTGCTGGCAGCAGCCGGGCCCATTCTTATGGGGCGGCTGCATGATGCCAGCGGGGGATGGACGCCGGTGCTGGCCCTGTGCGCGGGCGGGGCGGTGTGCATGGGCGTGCTGGGCTGGCTGGCGGGGCGGCCGGGGAGGGTGATCGGGGCGCAGGTGTAGAGGGTCGCTACGCGACTGGAAAAAGTCGGCGGCTTCGCCGATGATGGCGGCTGCATCGTGAACGGGTGACCTGATGGTCGCTGGTTCCTGGCCTTCCTGATCTGCGACGACTTGCTGGTAATGCCCACCATGATTGATTCTTTATTTTCTCCGGTAGACCTGTATTGCGAACGGATCGGTACTGCTTTCTGGGCGGAACCCGTGAACGCGATTTCCAATATTGCCTTCCTGCTGGCGGCGTATTTCCTGTGGTGCCTGCCACTGCCACTGCCGCAGGACCGCAGCACGATGGTGATGTCGCGGCTACTCACGCTGATGGTGGCCGTGATCGGTGTGGGCAGTTTTCTTTTCCACACCTTTGCACAGCGCTGGGCCTTGTTTGCCGATGTCATTCCCATTTCCATTTATCAGGTGTTGTTCCTGGCCTTCTACGTACGCAAGGTGGCGCGCTGCAATTGGGCTGTGACGATGGGCTGGGTGCTGTTTTTCCTTGTGCTCACCTATGGCGTCGGCATGCTGCCGCAACAGTGGCTCAATGGATCGGTGGCATCCTATGGATCGGCCTGGCTGTTCATCGGCGGACTCGGTCTGTATCACTGGCGCACGGGCAGGCATGAGCCCATGAGCCTGTTGCTGGCGGCGAGCTTGTTCACGCTGTCGCTGGTGTTGCGGTCCATGGATATGGCGGTGTGCCCGACCATGAGCATCGGGACGCACATGTTCTGGCATGTGTTGAATGGGCTCGTGCTGTATCTGAGCACGCGGGCATTCATGCTGCAGGCAGGCTGCCAGCCCAGGTAACCAGGGCCGTCATTTCCGTCTGTATCGCACCGTGTTTTTTGCGTGGTCTTTGGTCATTCTTTTGTCAGTATCAGATGCGAGCATGAAAGCGAAAGGAGCTCGCATGTATCGCAAAAGGAAGACGCAATCCTGGCTCAGTGAAGAGACCACTCCTGCTGAAAGAACGGAAGCGTGGCAAGCTGCACTGCGCCGTTCCTATCGCCACTGGACGCTGACCAAGCCCCTTGCTCCCGGCTTTCGCGCCCACCTCGTCAGACACGAATTCAGTGAGATCGTACTCATCAATACGATCTGTGATCCATGCGAGGGAGAACGCGATTACCAAACGATCAAAAGGGATGACGAATTGTATATCGGTATCCAGCTTGCGGAGAGTGGCGCCGAGCGTTTCCACTCCACCGATCAGCGTCTGGAAGTGGGCGCAGGTGACCTGATCGTATGGAGCACGGCCAATGCCACGCGATTCGAGGTGACCGCGACCTTGCACAAGGTGACGCTGATGCTGCCCTGGCGTCTGTTGAGAGAACGTTTTCCCGAGCACAAGGAACCGCCCGCGGTCGGGTTGCGCGACGGACGTCGTGGTATCGGTTATCTGCTGGTCAATCAGATGCGCGCAATGGCTAGCGAAATCCTGCATCTGGACCCTCATGTGGTCGGTGCCGCCAGTCGTTCACTGCTCGAACTGGTCAATGCCATGCTGCATCAGGATACCCGTGCCGCCTTGGATAATGCGTCCGTCAAACTGCAATTGATTCAGGAATACATTCTTCGCCATCTTCATGATGAGGCGCTCAATCCGGGCGCCATCGCAGCGGCGCATCAAATTTCCGTACGCCACCTGCATTCTCTTTTTCAGCATGAAGACGTCGCAGTCTCTCGCTTCATCCTGCAGAGGCGTCTGGAAGCCTGCAGGAAAATGCTGTGCGATCCCGCTTTCAATCATTTGCACATCTCGGAAATCGCCTACAGCAAGGGCTTTTCTTCCATCAGCCATTTTTGCAGGGTGTTCAAGGCAACTTTCGGACAGACACCCAATGAAGTTCGCCGGCTGGTGGCCAGCCGGATGACCCGACGATAGTGTGTCGGCGCGGAGAATTTATAGTGATCTCGTGATACGACTGCGCTGTCAGTCAATGCTGATGCGCTCTCAGGCAAGGACCAGATTCCTTGGCTGATACCTTGTCCGGGGGCTACTCACCTTGAAGCGCGGGTCTTGCCGTGCAGCCCGCAAAGATTGACCAGTACCGCCTTTGTTCTGTGCCGCTCTTGCCGCTTCTGGCAGGACCGCAGTGGACAGGAATGCGTCTTCGCTGTGCCAGCCATGCGCGCATGGTATCGCTCGCCTGTCTCAAGTGATTCAGTCCCGATTTATCCATCAATCAATAATTCGGGGGTAGTGTGAAAAAAATTCGTGATCTCAAGATCGCCAAGAAACTCGTCATCTCATTCAGTCTGATCTTGTTGTTGACGATGAGCATCGGTTTGTTTTCGATTTGGCAGCTGCATCGAGTCAATGCGTCGGCCAACGAACTGGCGAGCAACTGGCTTCCCAGCATCAAGACCCTGGGAGACATCAAGCTGTTGCTGGCGAGATTGCGCAGCAATGAAGCGCAAATGATCATCTATGCAGGGGACCGCGTTCAGACCGAGGTGCTCACCAAGCGGACATCGGAGTTGCTCAGTGATCTCAAGACGACGCTGGAGACCTATGAGAAGCAGATCTCCGAGCCTGAAGAGAAGTCCATTTATCCGGAGGCGAGTCTGCGGATCAAGCGACTGCTGCAGTACCACTTTGCATTGATGGCGGCGCTGGAAGGTGGTCGCATCAACGAGGCGACGTCAATCTTTACGGGCGATTCCTCGGATATCTACTTCTCCCTGCTCAAGGACATTGCTACGCTGGCCGATGTCAATCAGCGAGGTGGAGATCAGTCAGCCGCCGACACGAGTCGCATCTACGGGCAGTCTCAGAGTTTGATCTGTTATGCGTTGGTGACCGCCCTGTTGCTGGGAGGCGGACTTGCGGTGATGGTCGCGCGGGCCATCGCCCAGCCGCTCAGGCTGGCGGCCCGGATCGCCAATACCGTGGCTTCGGGCGACCTGTGTACCGAGATCGCGCTGGTTGGCAACGACGAGACGGGTGAGGTCATTGCCGCTTTGCGGCACATGAATGAAAATCTTCGAACGATTCTTCAGGGGGTCAAGTCCGGTGCCGAGAGTGTCGCCACGGCATCACGGCAGATCGCCAGCGGCAACATCGACCTTTCTTCCCGTACCGAGGAACAGGCCAGTTCGCTGCAGCAGACGGCGGCGGCAATGGAGCAGATTACCAGCAGTATCTTGCAAGCCAGTGCCCATTCACGCCAGGCCGATACGCTGGCGGTCAATGCGTCTGCCGTGGCCGGGGAGGCCGGTCAGGTGGTGACGAAGGTGGTCACGACCATGTCGGCCATCAAGCAGGCATCAACGCGTATCGTGGAGATCATCGCCGTCATCGATGGCATCGCATTCCAGACCAATATACTTGCGCTCAATGCTGCGGTGGAGGCGGCCCGTGCCGGTGACGAGGGGAGGGGATTCGCCGTGGTGGCCGCTGAAGTCCGCAATCTGGCGCAACGTTCGGCGACCGCAGCCAGGGAGATCAAGGGGCTGATCGACAATACGGTCGAGCAAGTGAGTGCGGGCAGCTTGCTGGTGCAGCAGGCGGGCAAGACGATGAGCAGCGTGGTTGGTAGCGTGGAGCAGGTCACGGCCATCGTTGCCGAGATTGCGCGCGCCAGCGACGACCAGAGCAAAGGCATTACGGAGATCAATTTTGCCATCGGACAGATGGACGGCGTGACCCAGCAGAATGCCGCCCTGGTGGAGCAAGCCGCGGCGGCCTCACAGGGACTGCAGGACCAGGCCAGTCTGCTGTCCACATTGGTGGGCCGCTTTCAACTTCCTGCCGAGCCGACGTCGGCGGTGGTCTCGTTGGCGGTGGAGGCGCAATGAGTCAGGACAGCCAGCCACCACAGACGCCGCTCTCGCTCGAAGATCTGCGCAAAGTCGTCAGCAGCACGATCAGGCTGGCCGAGGAGCTGGATCGGCTCTGTTCGGCCTTCGAGTCGGTCGCCGGCCAGATCTCCTCACCGACAGCGAACGCGCTGGAGCAAGAGCTTCACGATGTGATAAAGCAGTGTTACGGAGACGTTGCGGATCAGTTCGAATGTCAGACGTGTGTCGATCTTGTCAGAGAGATCGGTGCGGTTCAATTCGTGCAAAAGATATTGTGGAGCGAAGATGTGACGGATATGGCGATTGCCACATCCTTGCAGACAATCGTGCCGCACCTTAACGTGTTGGTCGAGCGATATCCCGACATATTGATGCGCAATGCGCATGGCGCGCTGCTACGGCTAAAGCAGAGCGGGAGCGGTGATTGAGTCTGCAGTCAGGGAGGGCGCCTGCCCGAAGTCAGCCCTTGCCAGCCCGGCTTCGCGTAGCGCGTGTCGCTTCCAATGTTCCCCCCTTGTAAGGCACCCGCCCCGACGGCACCACCACGGCCGCCTTCTGCACATGTCCTTCCTGGTCGTCAAAGAACATGTGCGCGCCGAAGGCCTGCAATACCTCGGCCTTGTTCAGCCCGCCCAGGAAGAAGGCCTCATCGACCGTCACGTTCCAGGTGCGCAGGGTATGGATCACGCGCTGGTGCGCCGGGCTGTTGCGCGCGGTGACGATGGCGATGCGCACCGGACACTGCTTGGGCGGAAACTGTTTCTGGATCGCCGACAAGGCCAGCAGCAGCTTGGCAAACGGACCTTCCTTCATGGCCTTCTTGCGATGGCGCTGCTCGTGCCGCGCAAAAGCCTCCAGCCCCTTCTCCGCAAAGATGCGTTCAGACTCTGCCGAGAACAGCACGGCATCCCCATCGAAGGCGATGCGGATCTGCTTGTCCGGCGCGCTGTAGTCCAGCGGGGCGGCATACAGCTGGGCAGCCGCTACCCCGGCATCAATGGCTTCCTGTACGTCGCCGGTATCGCGCGAGAGGAACAGGTCGATCTTGAAGGCTTGCAGATAGGGCGCAGTCGGCCCGCCCCCGGTGAAGGCGGCGCGGCTGATGTCGAGCTTGTGGGCGGCAATGGCGTTGAAGGCGCGCAGGCCGGTGTCGGGCGTATTGCGCGAGATGACCACCACCTCCACCAGACGACGTTCCGGGATCAGTTCGTTGAGTTGCAGCAGCGCCTTGACCAGCGGGAAGGCCGTGCCGGGTTGCAACGGATCGTTCTCGTGGTCGCGCTGGTATTGCGCATAGGCATCCACGCCCTGCTCGTCGTAGATGGCGTTCTCCACTTCGAGATCGAAGAGGGCGCGCGAAGAAATTCCGATAACGAGCTTGTCCGAGAGATTGTAAGGCATGCGGCACACATCCGTGGCAGGAAAGCCCTGATTGTAGAGCCCCCGGCCCGCCCACGCAGCTTTCGCGCAGATATTCGTATTCTTGATGTCTGGAGCGAACTACTGCATATATCACCTCAATTTCCGTCATCAGGCGACAAAATTTGCCAAACGAGGCTGTTACTCCGCGTAAAGAGAAAAAATCGGATTGCCCAGCTCAAAATAAATTTGTATGATGACCGGATAACTTTACGATAACGACCGCGAGACAGCATGTTTCAGAAGATCCCCGCCCAGGCGCTCAGCGACACTGTGGCCAGGCAATTGCTGGAAAACATCGACGCCGGTGCCTTCCCCCGGGGCAGCAAGCTGCCCACCGAGGCGGTGCTGGCGCAACAGTTCGGTGTGAGCCGCACGGTGGTGCGTGAAGCCATTGCGCGCCTGAAGCATGAGGGCGTGGTCGAGCCGCGTCAGGGTAGCGGTGTTTTCGTGACCGAGCAGGCGGGTATTAAGCCGCTGCGTATCGATTACACCGAGGTCAGTTCGCCCGACGCGGTGCTGCAGATCGTCGAGCTGCGCCGCGCCATCGAAGCCGAGGTCGCCGCGCAGGCGGCCAAGCGCCGCAACGACGACGACTTGCAGGCCATTGAGGCGGCGCTGATGCAGATCGGTGTGGATGTCGCCGCAGGCGGTGATGGCGTGGCCGCCGATGTGGCCTTCCATCGGGCACTGGCGCGGGCTACGCGCAATCCGTACTTCATCAAGACGCTGGAGTTCCTGTCCCAGTATCTGGAAGCGGCCACGGCGGTGACGCGTGGCAATGAAGCGCGGTATGAGGATTTCTCGCGCCAGGTGCGCGAAGAACATGAGGCCATCGTCGCGGCCATTCGCGCCGGAGATGAAATGGCGGCCCGCAATGCCGCCCAGACCCACATGTTCAATGCGGCACGGCGCTTGAGCCAGGGACAGTCCTGAAGAGAGTGTCCCGGCTTGAACGGCAGCAAATGATTTAAATGTTATAAACGATTTATAAGTTTTACGAAATTTTGAAATTCTGACGCCGGCCTCTGCCGGCGTTGCATCATCAACCCGGCGCAATGTTCTGCCCGTCAAGAGCGGCAGCGGCGTCATCAATGCGGAGGCAATTATGTCCAGGAATGTAGGTGTGATCGGTTTGGGAGCCATGGGTTATGGCGTGGCCAGCTCGCTGTTGCGTGCCGGTTTCAATGTGCATGCCTGCGACGTGCGCAAGGAAGTCCTGGACAAGTTCGCCGCCGCCGGTGGCGTGGCCTGCGCCAACCCGGCCGAGCTGGCCGGCAAGGTCGATGTGGTCATCACCCTGGTGGTCAATGCCGCCCAGACCGAGATGGTGCTCTTCGGTGAGAACGGTGCCGTCTCCGCCATGAAGCCGGGCAGCGTCGTCATCTCCAGCGCCACCGTGGCGCCTGACTTCGCCGTCGAACTGGGCAAGCGCCTGGCCGACAAGGGCCTGCTGCTGCTGGACGCGCCCGTCTCCGGTGGCGCTGCCCGCGCCGCTTCCGGCGAGATGACCATGATGACCTCCGGCCCCGCCGAGGTCTACGCCAAGATCGAAGACGTGCTGGCCGGCATGGCCGGCAAGGTCTATCGCCTGGGCGACACGCACGGCATCGGCTCCAAGGTCAAGATCATCAACCAGCTGCTGGCGGGCGTCCACATCGCCGCCTCCGCTGAAGCGATGGCCCTGGGCCTGCGCGAAGGCGTCAATCCGGATGCGCTGTATGACGTCATCACCCACAGCGCGGGCAATTCGTGGATGTTCGAAAACCGCGTGCCGCACATCTTGAACGGCGACTACACCCCGCTGTCGGCCGTGGACATCTTCGTCAAGGACCTGGGCTTGGTGCTCGATACCGCCCGCCGCAGCAAATTCCCGCTGCCGCTGTCGGCCGCTGCGCACCAGATGTTCATGATGGCTTCCACCGCCGGTCATGGCGGCGAGGATGATTCGGCCGTCATCAAGATCTTCCCCGGCATCGACCTGCCGCCGGCCAAGGCCAAGTAATCCAGCGTCGTCCCTGCATCTGAATCGAGGAGTTTTCATGTCCACATCCCGTCCCTTGCTCGGTTGTATCGCCGACGATTTCACCGGCGCGACCGACCTGGCCAACATGCTGGTGCGCGGCGGCATGCGCACCGTGCAGACCATCGGCGTGCCCAGCGAAATGCCGGCCGTGGCGGCCGATGCGCTGGTGATCGCGCTCAAGTCGCGCACCATTACCGCTACTGAGGCCATCGAGCAATCGCTGGCGGCACTGCGCTGGCTGCAGCAGCAGGGCTGCACGCAGTTCTTCTTCAAGTACTGCTCCACCTTCGACTCCACCGACGAAGGCAACATCGGTCCGGTGACCGATGCGCTGATGAAGGAGCTGGGCGTGGACTTCACCATTGCCTGCCCGGCCTTCCCGGAAAACGGCCGCACCATCTATCGCGGCTACCTGTTCGTGGCCGATGCGCTGTTGAATGAGTCGGGCATGGAAAACCATCCGCTGACCCCGATGACCGATGCCAACCTGGTGCGCGTCCTGCAGCGCCAGACCGAATCCAAGGTCGGCTTGGTGCGCTACGACACCGTGGCACGCGGCGCGGCCGCAACCCAGGAGCGCTTCACCGCACTGCGTTCCGAAGGCGTCAAGATGGCCATCGCCGACGCCGTCTCCGACAAGGACTTGTTCACGCTGGGCGAAGCCTGCGCCGAACTCAAGCTCATCACCGGTGGTTCCGGCGTGGCGCTGGGTCTGCCCGAGAATTTCCGCCGCGCCGGTCTGCTGACCGCCGCCGGTGAAGCCGCACAACTGCCCAAGGTCGATGGCCTGTCGGTGGTGCTGGCCGGTTCCGCCTCCAAGGCGACCAATGCGCAGGTGGCCGAATGGAAAGCCAAGCGTCCCGCCTTCCGCATCGACCCGCTGGCCCTGGCCCGTGGCGAAGACGTGGTGGCACAGGCGCTGGCCTTTGCCGATGAACGCATCAAGAACGAGCCGGTGCTGATCTACGCGACCGCCACCCCCGACGAAGTCAAGGCGGTGCAAAAGGAGCTGGGCGTGGCCAAGGCCGGTCACCTGGTCGAACAGGCGCTGGCATCGATTGCCGCAGGTCTGAAGCAACGTGGGGTGCGCCAGTTCGTGGTGGCCGGTGGCGAGACCTCCGGTGCGGTGGTGCAGGCGCTGGACGTGCGCGCCCTGCGCATCGGCCCGCAGATCGATCCGGGCGTGCCGGCGACCGCCACGCTGGATGAGCAACCGGTGGCGCTGGCCCTGAAGTCGGGCAATTTCGGCAGCGTCGATTTCTTCGAGAAGGCACTGCGCTATCTCGACGGGAAGACGGCATGAACCGCAACACCAACGAAAGCGCGCTGCGCGAAGAGATCTGCCGCATCGGCGCTTCTCTTTACCAGCGCGGCTATACGGTCGGTTCGGCCGGCAACATCAGTGCGCGCCTGGATGACGGCTGGCTGATCACGCCGACTGATGCCTGCCTCGGCTTCCTCGATCCGGCGGCCATCGCCAAGGTCAACGCGGCCGGCGAATGGGTCTCGGGCGACAAGCCTTCCAAGACCCTGGTCCTGCATCGCGCCATCTACGACAACAATCCCGAGATGCACGCGGTGGTGCATACGCACTCCACGCATCTGGTGTCGCTGACCATCAATGGCGTCTACAGCGAGCAGGATGTATTGCCACCCATCACGCCGTATTACGTGATGAAGGTTGGCCACATCCCGCTGATCCGCTATGCCCGTCCGGGTGCGCCGGAAGTGGCCGAGCAGGTGGCAAAGATCGCCACGCAGGTGCGCGGTGTGCTGCTGGAGCGGCTCGGTCCGGTGGTGTGGGAAAGCTCGGTCTCCAAGGCCGCTTTCGCACTCGAAGAGCTGGAAGAAACCGCCAAACTGTGGCACCTGGCCGGTGGCCGTGCCACGCCGCTGCAAGAGTCCGCGCTGCAGGATCTGCGCGACACCTTCAAGGCGCGCTGGTAGCAGTAGCGACAGCGCTCAGGCAGCTTCAGCAACCCATAGCAACAAAGCGTCATGGCGGCCGATGTTGGCCCGCCATGCCCCGCTTGCGCCCAACGGAAGGTGGTGGGTGCAGCCAAGCCGGCACCAGACCGGCCAATCAATGCCGGCCTTCGTACCGTTCCGAAAAGAGCGGTACGCGGGTCCGATTGAATCCATAAATTGCCCGTCAGACCACGGGCACCAAGCAACCAGCGGCCGTGCATAGACAGCCGCGACACTCTTCGGGAGATGTAACACCATGACCACCGCAAGCACTACCGGCGTCGGACTCGACGTCAATGACAAATCCAAGGACGGACTGTACAAGAAAGTCTTCTGGCGCATCATGCCGTTCCTCATGCTGTGCTACGTGATCGCTTATCTGGATCGCGTCAACGTCGGCTTCGCCAAGCTGCAGATGTCGCAGGACCTGGGCTTCTCCGAGACCGTCTTCGGTCTGGGGGCAGGTCTGTTCTTCATCGGCTACTTCCTCTTCGAAGTGCCCAGCAACATCCTCATGCACAAGGTCGGCGCGCGCATCTGGATTGCCCGCATCATGATCACCTGGGGCATCCTGTCGGCGGTCTTCATGTTCGTGCAGAACGCCACGCAGTTCTACATCCTGCGCTTCCTGCTGGGCCTGGCTGAAGCCGGTTTTTATCCTGGCATCATCCTCTACCTGACCTACTGGTTCCCTTCGCACCGTCGTGCCAAGGTGATCGCGGTCTTCATGTCCGGCATTCCGGTGGCCGGCATCCTGGGCAACCCGCTGTCGGGCTGGATCATGGATGCTTTCCATCACAATGGTGGACTGGAAGGCTGGCAGTGGATGTTCCTGATCGAAGCCATTCCGGCGGTCCTGATCGGTGTGGCCACGGTGCTGTACCTGGACAACGACGTCAAGAGCGCCAAGTGGCTCTCCGATGAAGAAAAGGCCAGCCTGCAAGCCGATATCGATGGCGACGCCAAGGGCAAGGAAAGCAAGCACGGCTTCGGCGCCATCGTCAAGGATGCGCGTGTCTGGCTGATGTGCCTGATCTACTTCTCCTTCGTCATGGGCCAATACGGCCTGACACTGTGGATGCCGACCCTGGTCAAGGCCACCGGCGTGAAGGGCAACCTGGAAATCGGCTTGCTGTCGGCCATTCCGTTTGGCTGCGCCATCGTGGCGATGAACCTGATCGGCCGCAGCGCCGATCGCATGCGTGAGCGTCGCTGGCACCTGGTGATTCCGGCCTTGATGGGCGGCGTGGGCTTCGTCGGTGCAGCACTGTTCGCCGACAACACCGCCATCTCGATCGCTTCGCTGTCGCTGGCCGCAGCCGGCGTGCTGACCTGCGCACCGCTGTTCTGGTCGCTGCCGACCGCCTTCCTGTCGGGTGCGGCGGCGGCCGTCGGTATTGCCGCCATCAACTCGGTGGGCAACCTGGCCGGTTTCGTCAGTCCCTACCTGATCGGTTACTTGAAGGACCTGACCCACAACAACGCTACCGGCATGTACATGCTGGCGGTGATGCTGGTGGTGGGTTCGATTGCCACCCTGGCTACCAAGCCGGGCATGGTCAACAAGTAATGTGATGTCCCGTTCAAAGCCCGCATGCCTGTGCCTGCGGGCTTTGACGTTTTCTGCACCTTCTGCCGGTGTGGGCGCGCGCAAGCGTGTTCGCGCTACACTGGCTCCCTCGTTACCAAGGAGAATCCGATGCTGCGTTTTGCCGCCAACCTGAGCATGATGTATGTGGAACACGATTTCCTGGATCGCTTCGCCGCCGCCGCCAAGGATGGCTTCTCCGGCGTCGAGTTCCTGTTCCCTTATGACTATCAGCCTGAAGAGATCAAGTCGCGCCTGGAGGCCAATGGCCTGACCCAGGCGCTGTTCAATGCGCCCCCGGGCGACTGGGCCGCCGGTGAGCGCGGCATCGCCTCGCTGCCGGGCCGCGAGGACGAATTCAAGCGCAGCATCGAGACTGCGCTGAAGTACGCCTCCGTCATCGGCAACAAGACCTTGCACGTGATGGCCGGCCTGATCAAGCCCGAGCAGGACCGCGCACGCCACCGCGCCGTGTATCTGGACAACCTGTCCTATGCCGCGCACCAGGCCGAATCGGCTGGCCTGACCGTGGTGATCGAGCCGATCAACACGCGCAACATTCCCGGCTTCTTCCTCAATCGCCAGGACGATGCGCAAGCCATCTGCGCCGAAGTGGGCGCGCCCAATTTGAAGGTGCAGTTCGACTGCTACCACTGCCAGATCGTCGAAGGTGACGTGGCCGTGAAGTTGAAGCGCGACATGCCCGGCATCGGTCACATCCAGATTGCCGGTGTGCCCGAGCGCCACGAGCCGGATGTGGGTGAGCTGAACTATCCGTATCTGCTGAAGCTGATCGATACCTTGGGTTACCAGGGCTGGATCGGTTGCGAATACAACCCGGCGGGGGCGACCTCGGCGGGATTGGGATGGTTGAAGGCGCTGGCTGAGCAAGGCCTGACCACGCTCAAGGCCTGATCACGACATGGTGTCAGCCCGCGTAAAGCGGGCAAGAAAAAAGCGGAGCCCATGTAACGGGTTCCGCTTTTTTGTTTGGACGATGGGTTCGTTCAGAACAAATCAATTTCCCCACCCACCGGCTTGGCCTGCAGCTTGGACGCATATTCACGCTCGCGGCTGGCCAGATCGGCAGCGGCATCCTTGATCTTCTTGACCAGCACCTTGCCCGTGCGCGGAAAGAAATGCACCTTGCGCGGCCAGATGTCGTTGAGGTCCTCGGCCACCACGCGGATCTTCTCGGCCGAGAGATAGTTCTTGACGAAGGCGGCATTGCGCTCGCCCACGTTCATGGCGTTCATACCGCGCAGCACCGCGCCGCCGCCGAAGACCTTGCATTCCAGGTTCTCGCGCCGGGCACCGGCCTTGAGGACGTCGTTGATCAAGACTTCCATGGCATAGGTGCCATAGCGCATGGAGGCCGAAACCGGGCTGTCGGCCTCGCCGCCGCCATCGGGCAGCATGAAGTGATTCATCCCGCCCACACCGGTGACGCGATCACGCAGGCAGGCCGACACGCACGAGCCCAGCACGGTCACGATCATCATGTCCTCGCCGGTATAGAAATATTCGCCCGGCAGGATCTTGGCGGTGTCGCAATTGAAGGCCCGGTCGTGATATCGATACGACGCGAAATTTTCCGGCTTGTTGATGACGGTCTGCATGCGGGCCCCTGATGGATTTTCTCCGCGTCCCGGTGAGGGACGGTGAGTGTTGATTGTTCCTGCATTGTCAGCCAGGCATGGTGGTGCCGATATCGGGGAATTCCCTATCCGGAAACCGGCCTGCATGGGGCCGGTGGCAGCATCGTCAGACCAAAAGACAGGGCACTGCCCGTCAGCAGGCCCTGACGGCGGTTTCAGCTGTTCTTTTGGTCATGCGAATATGAAGTTTTGTTGGAAAAACCGGGAGCCGGTGCAAGCCGGTCCATCCACGGCTCATGGCCGCTGGGCAGTACAGGGTAGCGGCAGCGCCAGCAGGCTGGGCCAGGCGCGGTCCCAGTCGCTTTCGTGCGCCATGTCCGGCACGATCGTCAGTGCGGCGCAGCGTCCCACCCGGTCGACATAGCTGCGCGTGATGGCGGTGGGGACGACGGTATCGTCGGCACCGCTCACATGTCGTTGCGGGATGCCTGCCACCCGGGATGCGACATCGATGGCATTGAGCGAGCCGGGCATCTGCGAGACGGCATGCCAGCGGTTGACGGCCACATGATCGAGATTGCCGGCCACGGTGCGAATGGCGCTGACATCCTTGCGTCGCGCCGCCAGCAGTACGGCGAGGGCGCCGCCTCCCGAATATCCCACCAGTTCCAGCCGCGCCGGTTGCAGGCGCGTGACATAGTGGCTCAGAGCCTCATCCATGGCACTGACCACTTCCGGGGAATAGCGCAGGCCGGACCAGTAGGCCGGCTGGCATGCGGGATTGCGCGCCATCGGCGTGAACTGGCAGGGGCGCGCCAGGTACACCACATCACCACCATCGCTGGCGGCCAGCCGCAGGCCCATGGCCGTGTGCGGGGTCGGATCGGGCGAGACCTGGTTGCGCGTGATCCAGGCGCGGCCGTCGCCCTCCAGATAGACGCGCAGCAGGGGCGCGTTGGGGCGGGCGTGGACATAGGCCGTCAGCAGGAAAGGACCACCCTGAACCTGCTCGCGTTGCAGGCCGGCGGGCGCAGCCAGTGCATCGGCGCGCTGCACCAGGTCGGTGGCGCAGCCGGTCAGCAGGGCGATGCTGGTGAGGGTGAGGACAAGGTGTCGGAACCGGAGCAGGGATGGGAGGCGCATCGCGCGATTGTCGCCGGACTGGAATCGGCCCGCAAGCCTTCGCTGCGGGCCGGGTCTCATGCGGCAGGGGAGATGCGGTATCAGAACAGCCAGCCTGCGCGGGCGGTGAGCTGGTGCATCAGCGCGCTCCTGGATGGGTGAGGTGGCAGGGTAATCCGGCGTGAACGGGGCTTTTTGTCCCTCGGTGTGGTCTTTCTGATAATCTCCAGTCCTAACAAGACGCTGACCATGTAAAGAACAAGGGGAGAACAAGAATGAAAAGCTTCGTCATGCAGGCGGGGGCTGGTCATGGATAAGTCGATATGGGGCTTCCTGCTGCCGCAATGGGACGGTTCGGCCTATGGCGGGCTGCAATGGCTGTTTGCGTTGCTATTGCTGGTGGTCGTGATCGTGCTGCCGCTGCTGCTGGCGCGCAATGCCCGTCCATTGCACTGGCAAGCGCGCCTGGCCGGGCTCACGGGTGAGC
Source organism: Herbaspirillum sp. FG34 (assembly GCF_057809315.1). Classification (NCBI taxonomy): domain Bacteria; kingdom Pseudomonadati; phylum Pseudomonadota; class Betaproteobacteria; order Burkholderiales; family Oxalobacteraceae; genus Herbaspirillum; species Herbaspirillum sp. FG34. The sequence continues at coordinate 28,683 of NZ_JBMDJS010000010.1, forward strand.
GAGGGCTTTTGCCGCCGACCACCACTCCGGAGCAATTGAGCCAGGCCGTGGCCACCGCCCCGGAACGCTGGGCCGCCGTGATGCCGGGGCTGATCCTGATGCTGGGATTGCTGGGCACTTTTGTGGGGCTGGGGCTGGCGCTGACTGCCACCGCGGACATACTCGGTGCGCAAGCTGCGCCGGGTGCACTGGCGGCCGTCATCGATGCGCTGGGCAGCAAGTTCAAGATTGCGGCGTGGAGCATGCTGGCGTTTCTGATCCTGAAGTCATGGATGACGCTGCGTGCGCACGAGCAGGCACGTCTGGCGTGGTGCATGGCCAAGCTCAAGGAGGTGGCGGCTACGGCGGAGCAAGAGCAGGAGCGACAGCAGGCGGCAGATCTGCAGCGCCTGGTCGAGGCCATCACGCAGAGCGGACAGGCTCTGCTGGCTGCACAACAGGCCGAGGCGCAACGGGCGCATCTGCGTCATGGCGAGTGGATGGAGGCGCTGCAGCGCCAGTCCGGGCGTTCTTCCTGAGGTTGTGATGAGGGAATCCGATCACGAGTGGATTGCCGCCACGGGCCTGATGGCGGCGCTGGCGGGGGTATTGATCGTGCTGCTGGCGGTGAGCCGGGCAGGTGGGCCGACGCTTGCACAGGTGCGCGCCGAGGCGACGCCGGTGGCGGCATCTCCGGCATCTCCAGCGCCCCCGGCACCTTTGCCTGCCGCTGCGGCCATCCCGTCTGCGCCTGCTGCGGGGGCTGAACCCGTTGCGCCGCCGGCTGCACCCACGGTGGCTGCCCGGCGCGAAGCTGATGGTCCCGGGTTGACGGTCGTCTTGCGCCAGGTGCAGACCGTGTTTGCGCAGCAGGGGGCGTCCAGGCTGGTAGCGGTGGATACCGAGGCCGGCAAGATCACCTTGAAGGAAGGAGCGTTCCGTCGCGGCAGTGCATGCGTGGAACCTGAAGCGCGTGCGGCTTTTGCGCAGGTCGAGGAGCGCATTGCGGAGTATCTGCAGCAGCATCCGGCGGGGCGCATCTATGTGGAAGGGCATACGGACGACAAGCCGGTGAAAGCCCCGGTGACCGATGTGCGTGCGTATTGCACGGTCTACGATGACAACTTCACGCTCTCGGCGGCGCGTGCGCGCGAAGCGCGCTTGCTGCTGATCGGACGCAGTGCGCCGGAAGCAGCGCGCCGCGTGATCGTGGCGGGGTATGGGGATTCACAGCCGCTGCCGGGATTGCCGGCCAGTGATGAGCGCAACAGGAGGGTGGAGGTGCGGTTCGTCAATGGGGGAGAGAAGAATTGAGCTGATCTGCTCATCGTGAGCGCATCCGCTTCTCATTGCGTTATAGATGAGCAATCTCAAACTTCCGCGATGTGCACTGCAGTTTCAAGCTGTTAACTTCTGTGCCCTCTTCATTGTTCAAGGGGCGAATATGCGCAGAGGTTTGATGTTGTTGGTGCTGGTAGCTGCTGTTGCTGGATGTAGCGATCCGAAGACGGCTAACGAAAGCAATTTCAAGGTGGCGATTCAGCAGCATCTGGATGTGGTTTATCCGCGTTGCTATCTAACGGTCAAATTCCCGTTTTCATCGCGAAGTGATTGGTTGAATACCTCCAGGCAATTGGATGCACTGGTCAGTGTCGGCGTGGTGAGTGCGACGGATGCAGGTAACAAGGAAAAAACCTATGAGCTCACCGAACTCGGCCGGAAGTTCTACAAGCAAGATGCCGTCAAGGGACTCTCTGGTGATTCTCTCGGGGGATTCTGCTTCGGCAAGGCGACGGTCACAGCGGTGAAGCAGTTCAGTGAGCCGGGTGATATTCTCGGGCACAAACTCTCGCGTGTGAACTACGAGTACAGCGTCAGTGACCTGCCTGATTGGGCACAAAGCGAGCAGGTTCAAGCGCAATTCAAGGAGCTGAAAGCTGACGCGGGATCCAGGGACAAGCCGCTCAAGGCGATGGATACCGTTTTATTGACCAACAAAGGATGGGTGCACGAAAAGCAATTCCGTCAATGAAGTGTTGTGCGCCTGAGCTTGCGGGTGGGCATGTCGGGAAGGAAGAGACGGCGAGGCGCTCCGAGTGCTGCGCGTTGTAAGCAGCGGCTCTCGGGCCTCGCAAGTTTTGGTGGCCGCAGCACGCTTATGAAGTGCGGAGTGCATCAAGCCACGGATTCCAGTCTCGGAAATGAAAAACGCCAGCCGGTGAGGGCTGGCGTTTTTGCTGAAACATTCTTGGTGGCCCGGGGCGGAATCGAACCACCGACACAAGGATTTTCAATCCTCTGCTCTACCAACTGAGCTACCAGGCCAAGACGGACAAGTATAGACACTTTAAGAAATTATGCAAGTCCTTTTTGAAAAATAGTTTTCGCCACCCCGTTTATAATCGCCAGCATGACTACCCAAGCACACACCCATTCCTCTTCGCCGGCCGCGGCTGGCACTGACATCTGCATCGTCGGCGACGGCGCGGTCGGCAAGACGGCGGCGCTGGGGCTGGCCCAGGCGGGCTTCAAGGTGACCCTGCTCGCCCCTCCGGCCAAGTCCGCTGCCCCCGATCCAGCCAGCTGGGACGTGCGTGTCTACGCGCTCAACCATACCGCGCACCGCCTGCTGTCTTCCCTGCGCGTCTGGGATGCCATGGATGGCGCACGCATCGCGCCCGTGGACAACATGACCGTGCAAGGCGACGGCCTGCCCGAAAAGGCCAGTCCCGGCCTGCTCTCCTTCGATGCCTACGCGGCCCGCACCGATGCCCTGGCCTGGATCGTCGAGGATCGCAATCTGGACCAGGCGCTGGACGCGGCCCTGCGCTTCGCTCCCAATGTGCGCTTGGTGCAAGGCCGCGCCACCGCGCTGACCGTGTCCGAGCAGTCCGCCACCCTGACGCTGGAGTCTGGTCAGCCCCTGTCGGCCGCGCTGGTGGTCGGCGCCGATGGCGCCAACTCCTGGGTGCGCGGCCAGTGCGATATCGGACTCGATTACCGCGCCTACGGACAGAACGCCATCGTCACCAACTTCTCCTGCGAACTGCCCCATCGCGGCGTGGCCTATCAATGGTTCAGCCCCACCGACGGCGTGATCGCACTGTTGCCACTTCCCGGCCAACGCGTCTCGCTGGTCTGGTCCGCACCGCAGGCGCTGGCTGACCAGCTGTTGCAGCTGCCGCTGTCGGCCCTGGCCGAACGCCTGGCCCAGTGGGCCGCACCGGTGCTGGGGGCGCTTGCCCCGCTACAGCCGGAAGTGGCCAAGGCCTTCCCGCTGCGCCTGATCAAGCCGCACGCGATGATCGCCCCGCGCGTGGCCTTGATCGGCGACGCCGCCCATGTGGTGCACCCCATGGCCGGCCATGGCATGAACCTGGGCTTCGGCGATGTGGCCGCACTGATCGATATCCTGCTCAAGCGCGAGCCGCAGTACGACTGTGGCCACGAGCGCGTATTGCGACGCTATGCCCGCGCCCGCAAGGAAGAAGTGCTGCTCATGCAGATCGCTACCGACGGCCTGCATCGCCTCTTCTCCACCGAGGCCGAGCCGGTGCGCCTGGTGCGCAACATCGGCATGAGCCTGGTCAACCATCTGCCCCTCCTGAAACGCCGCCTGATTGCCCACGCGCTGGGGCAGTAAGAGAGGGCGATTTCAGGTAAGGTAGGGCCTCTGGTGAAGCACGACAGCATCGATGCGCGTCTTTGCCAGCAAGACAGCTTCCCCCGACTTTGTTGATAGACATGTGCAACCCCAGTTCCGGCGCGGCTTTGCGGCCGATGTTCCGAAGATTGGAAGCGCGTTTGATTTGAATCAGGATGAGTATGAAAAATTTTTTGACCGCAGGTGCGAGCTCCTTGCGCCATCTGAGCATGGCAGCATGTCTGCTGGCATCCACCCTCGTGGGCGTGACCGCCCATGCGCAAACCGGGGCCGCCGACAGCACCGAGGCCACCATCAAGAAACTGATTGAACCGCGCCTGGGCAAGGATGCCAAGGTCGAGTCCGTCACCAAGACCCCCTACGCCGGCCTGTATGAAATCCAGGTCGACGGCGACGTCATCTATACCGATGCCAAGGCCCAGTACCTCTTCATCGGCCGCGTGGTCGATTCGCAGACCTATCGCGACTACACCAAGGAAAAGATCGATTCGCTGAACCAGGTGCCGTTCTCGGCGCTGCCGCTGGACAAGGCCATCAAGACCGTCAAGGGCAATGGCAAGCGCGTCATCGCCATCTTCGAAGATCCCAACTGCATCTACTGCAAGCGCCTGCACAAGACCCTGCAGGAAGTGGACAACATCACCTACTACACCTTCCAGTACAACATCCTCTCGCCGGACTCCATCGTGAAGTCGCGCAACATCTGGTGCGCGCCCAATCCGAGCAAGGCATGGAACGAATGGATGCTCAACGGCAAGGAAGTTCCGGCGGCCCCGGCCTCCTGCAATGCACCGCATGAAGAAGTGCTGGCGCTGGGCAAGAAGCTCAAGGTCACCGGTACACCTACCATCTTCTTCACCGATGGCTCGCGCATCCCGGGTGCAGTCGATGCCAAGGGACTGGAACAGAAGCTGTCCTCGCTGAAGTAAGCAGATAAAGCAAAGGGCGCTCGCATGGCGGGCGCCCTTCGTTCATCCGTGCTTTGCTCTGCAGGGGCTTACTTCCCGGTATGCAGTTCCATCATGGCCTGTTCGAACTTGCCCTGCACCAGCAGGGGGATGACGTTCAGACTCTTGTCCAGCGCCTCGTTGATCAGCGCCTGTTCTTCCTTGCGCGGCCGATGCAGCACGAAGTCGGCCACTGGTTGTTGCAGCCCCAGCGTACGCGGGTGACCGATGCCCAGGCGCAGCCGCCAGTAGTCCTGGGTGCCGAGGGCGGCGGTGATGTCCTTCAAGCCATTGTGCCCGCCCGAGGAACCGCCTTTCTTGATCTTGGCCACGCCCGGTGGCAGGTCCAGTTCATCATGCACCACCAGCACTTCGTCCGGATTGATCTTGTAGAAACGCGCCAGTGCGCCCACCGACTGGCCCGATCGGTTCATGTAGGTCTGTGGTTCCAGCAGCCAGACTTCGTTGCCGGCGATGCTGGTCTTGCCCGCCAGCGCGTTGAAGCGCTGCTCGCGCGCCAGGCGCACCGGGCCGGCGAGGTTGTCGACCAGCCAGAAGCCGGCATTGTGGCGGGTTTGTTCGTATTCCGGGCCGGGGTTGCCGAGACCGACGATGAGGCGGATGGACATGGTGCAAAAAGACGAGGACGCGCAGTGCGAAAGCGTCGATTATCCCGGCTTTGCGGCCGCGCGTCCAATCCGCGCGTGGCCGGGTATGGCCCGATGAAGCCCATGCGGCCTCGCTTCGGAGTGCCATCGGGCAATGTCAAGATTGGCTTGGCTGGCCGAATTGCGTATCATCCAACGCTTGTTTTTCCTTACTGCATAAACGCTTAACTGCTTAATTGCTCAACTGTTGACTGGGTTTCACCATGCTGCCTTCTATCGAACAACGACTCGCCCTTGAACTCGCCGCCAAGCCGGTTCAGGTCGCTGCCGCCATCGCCTTGCTGGACGAAGGTGCCACCGTTCCCTTCATCGCCCGCTATCGCAAGGAAGTCACCGGCGGACTGGACGATGTCCAACTGCGTCTGCTGGAAGAACGTCTGCGTTATCTGCGCGAGCTGGAAAGCCGCCGCGCCGCGATCATCGCCTCCATCGAAGAGCAGGGCAAGATGACGCCCGTGCTGCTGGACGCCATCACCCACGCGGAAGACAAGACCCGCCTGGAAGACCTCTATCTGCCCTACAAGCCCAAGCGCCGCACCAAGGCCCAGATCGCCGCCGAAGCCGGCCTGACCGACCTGGCCGATGCGCTCCTGAATGACCCGACCCTGAATCCGGAAGAAGAAGCGGCCAAGTTCATCAAGCCCGCCTTCACCACCGACAACGGCGACAACCCCGGCGTGCCTGATACCAAGGTTGCCCTGGATGGCGCGCGCCAGATCCTCATGGAGCGCTTCTCGGAAGATGCCGAGCTGCTGCAAAGCCTGCGCGAATACATCACCGAGCATGGCGTGGTCGAATCCAAGGTGATTGAAGGCAAGCAGGATGCCGGTGAAAAATTCGCCGACTATTTCGATTACTCCGAGACCTATTCCACCATCCCCTCGCACCGTGCGCTGGCGCTGTTCCGCGGCCGCCGCGAAGAGATGTTGAACGTCATCCTGCGCCTGGATACCGAAGAAGAGAAGCCGAAGTGGGATGCTCCGCACAATCCCTGCGAAGGTCGTATTGCTTCACGTTTCGGTGTGTCCAACAAGGGCCGTCCGGCCGACAAGTGGCTCTCCGACACGGTGCGCTGGGCCTGGCGCGTAAAAGTCTTCATGCACCTCGAAACCGAGCTGATGACCAATCTGCGCGAGAAGGCCGAGGCCGAAGCCATCAACGTCTTCGCCCGCAACCTGAAGGATCTGCTGCTGGCTGCACCGGCCGGCCCGCGTTCGACCATGGGTCTGGACCCCGGCCTGCGTACCGGCGTGAAGGTCGCCATCGTGGACGCCACCGGCAAGGTCGTGGCCACCGACACCATCTATCCGCACCAGCCGCGCAATGACTGGAACGGTTCGCTGCATACCCTGTCGCAACTGGCCGAGAAGCACAATGTCTCGCTGATCTCGATCGGCAACGGCACCGCCTCGCGTGAAACCGACAAGCTGGCCCAGGACCTCATCAAACTCCGCCCGGAGCTCAAGCTCACCAAGATCGTGGTATCCGAAGCGGGCGCATCGGTGTATTCGGCCTCCGAATTCGCCTCCAAGGAATTGCCTGACCTGGACGTGTCGCTGCGTGGCGCGGTCTCGATTGCGCGCCGCCTGCAGGATCCGCTGGCCGAGCTGGTCAAGATCGATCCCAAGTCCATCGGCGTGGGCCAGTACCAGCACGACGTGAGCCAGTCGCAACTGGCGCGCTCGCTGGATGCCGTGGTCGAGGACTGCGTCAACGCGGTTGGGGTCGATGTGAACACCGCTTCCGCGCCGCTGCTGGCGCGTGTCTCCGGGCTTAACGCCAGCGTGGCGCAGAGCATCGTGTCTTACCGGGACATGAAGGGAATGTTCAATTCCCGCGCAGCCCTGCGCGAGGTGCCGCGCCTGGGCGAGAAGACCTTCGAGCAGGCGGCCGGCTTCCTGCGCGTGATGAATGGCGAGAACCCGCTGGATGCTTCGGCGGTGCACCCGGAATCTTATCCGCTGGTGGAAAAGATCCTGGCCGACATCAAGAAGGATGTGAAGAGCGTGTTGGGCCAGACCTCGCTGCTCAAGGGCTTGTCTCCGGCCAAGTATGCCGACGAGAAGTTCGGTGTGCCCACCGTCACCGACATCCTGAAGGAGCTCGACAAGCCGGGCCGCGACCCGCGTCCTGAATTCACCACCGCGACCTTCAAGGAAGGCGTGGAAGAGATCAAGGACCTGCGCGTGGACATGATCCTGGAAGGCGTGGTCACCAACGTGGCGGCCTTCGGTGCCTTCGTCGACATCGGCGTGCATCAGGATGGCCTGGTCCACATCTCGGCGCTGTCCAACAGCTACGTGAAGGACCCGCACACCGTGGTCAAGGCGGGCCAGGTGGTCAAGGTCAAGGTGCTGGAAGTGGATGAGAAGCGCAAGCGCATCGCCCTGACCATGCGCCTGAACGACACCGCGCCTGCCCCGGGCGCGCGCAACGAACAGCGCGGTGATCGCACCGATTCGCGCCGTCTGTCGCAACACCAGAACCAGCGCGGGCGTGAGCAGGCACCGGCCAACAATGCGATGGCGGCGGCGTTTGCCAAGTTGCGTGGGTGATGTGATCGATTGATGGGCGTGTGATCGGCCTCCGCGTTTGTGGATGTTCATGCCCATACCTGCCGTACCGTGCTGCTAGGTAGGGAAGATGGCTGCTCCTGACGGGAGCAGCCATTTTTTTTGCGGCTGTTCACCATGTGCACTTCAGCGTGTTCATCTTCTCCAACTATTTTTAGTTTTGGAAGGTAAAGCATCGCTTCTGCGAGGGCTCATCTCCTGTTTCATTACTATGGCTGCCCGCCTATGCGCAGTCTGTCGATGAGATGACACAGCGTTGCATCCTCTCATCCAGACCATGCGCTTCAATATGTCAAGGAGCGTGATTTGGAATCAAGGTCCGTGTATCAACTCGATCATCCCCGTCTGCTGAAGGCCTTGCTTGCCTTCATCGCCTTCGGTACTTTCAATACCATCTTGCGCCTGATCATGAGGCGGTTCGGTCCGCCGATCGGTTTCGATGTTCTGCTGCTCCTTGTGATCGCCGCCATACCGTGGATTCATTACCTCCATCCCAGCCGGATCGGCGCCGTGGTGATGAAGATACTGTGCGTGATCCAGGCCGTGGCCAGCGCGATTGAGCTCTTTCTCATCTTCGAGCCGGAATTCCAATTTTCCGGTGGCCCCGGAAAATGGTTGTTCTTCTTCGCGGCCCAGATTCTCTCCCTGGTCTTTCACTGTCTGTTGTTCAGGGCCGTCAACGTCCATGCGCAGAACAGCGGCTTTGACGAGACAGTCGAATGGCTCGATGGCCTTTCCAAAGACCGATAAAAAAACGGCCGCCCGTTGGCGACCGTCAGCAGGGTGATGTCCAGCTTGGCGCCGGATCGCATCACGCGCTGGTACTGATCCGCGTCTGGCTCACCGAGACGGAAATGCTCACCGTCGTCTCGCTGGCCACCAGCGTGCCGCTCTGGCCATCCGCATTGCCATCGCTGCCGGTGCCATCCTCACCCTCCTGCTTGCCGCCCTTGACCTTGTTGATGAAGTCGCCCAGCGCCTTTTGAACCAGGTCGTAGGTCTTGTCGATGTTGCCGGCGATGTCACCCTGCAGCACGTTGAGACTATCGAGAATGCCGCGGGCTTCCTTGAAGCCCTGGTCGACGCCCTTGAAGATGAGATTCATGTAGTCATCGATGTTGCTGGCGTCTTCCTTGTCCGGGTTGTTCTGCTTGAAGAGGTCGAACATGTTGGTGATGAAGGAAACGATACGCCCGGCCGTAGCCTCGGGCGAATTGTCTTGCGTTGCCGCCGTCTGGATTGCGTTGTCGCCCAGCTGCGGGCGCAGGATGTCGTTGATGTTCTCGATGGCCGTCTTGTAGACCAATGACAGCGGATCGTTCTGAGTCTGTAGCGACACCTCCAGCGATGATTGCACGATGGACAGGTTGAACTGGGCCTTGGCACCACTCACGGTGAGCAGGTTGGCTTGCTTGGCCTGGGCGATCTTGTCGCTGCTGGCGCTGTCGTCCGAGGTCGCGGACAGTTGGTCGTTGCCAGACCCCCCTGCAGAGCTCGACGAGGGGGAAGCGGAGGTGGTGGGCAGCAGGGACTTGGTGTCCAAGCCGGTGGTGTTGCCGATTGCCATGACGGTCTCCTGAAAAAGAAAGGGGATCCGGGCATCAAGGGGGAGACGGATCCACGGAAGCGAAACTGCGCACCATGCGCATCCACTCCATTGCTGCATAACGGCCCGTTCAAAGCGGACTTGATGTTGACAGAAATTTACATCCTTCAGTTTCTGGGGCAGTTCGTTGACAAGTCTGCATTGCATTCGCGCAATCTTTCGAAGAGCCTTGCTGGAAAAGGATTTGCGGCGATACCGTGCGTGCCGTCGGGCGGCCTGCGATGGGCACAGGCAATCAAGAAAAAATGTAACGAAATGTGCGCACGTTGCTGGCAGCGGGATTTCAATTGCAGTGAGGTAATGAAATCGTGCTGGCAGCAAGACAATGAGCGCGCACGGATGAGCTGAATGAAAACGCAACGTCTCGAGACACTGCGTTCAACGTGGGCTTTGCACCCACTCGCTCACGCCTCACTCCATCACGAACAGGCGTCGATGTTCGCGGATGGCATAGCGATCCGTCATGCCCGCGATGTAGTCGGCCACCTTGCGCGCCTGCTTGTCCAGCCGTTGGGTTTCATCGACGATGCCCTTGACCTGATAATCCGGCGGCAGCAGGTTGGGCTGGCCGATGAAGGTGTCGAACATCTCGGCGATGATGCGGCGTGCCTTGGCGGTCATGCGGTTGACCTGGTAATGGCGGTAGAGCTTCTCGCGCAGGAATTTCTTCAGGATGGCGGCTTCGGCAGCCATGGCATCGGAGAAGGCGATCAACTGCGGTGCATTGCGTACATCTTCGATGTCGCGGGGTGCGATCTCGGCGATGCGGCTGCGCGAGGTCTGGTTCAGATCGATGATGAGTGCATTGATCATGCGACGCACCGTCTCATGAATGACGCGACGGCCAGTGATGCCGGGGTAGGTCTGTTCGACCTCGCGCAGATGGCGCGCGAAGAAATCGACTTCGCTCATCAGTTCCATGGTCAGCAGTCCGGAACGCAGGCCATCGTCGATGTCGTGATTGTTGTAGGCGATCTCGTCGGCCAGGTTGGCCAGTTGCGCTTCCAGCGAAGGCTGTTTCTTTTCCAGGAAACGCACGCCGATCTCGCCCAGCTGCCGGGCATTGTGCAGGGAGCAGTGCTTGAGGATGCCCTCGCGCGTCTCGAAGGTGAGGTTCAGGCCATCGAAGGCAGCGTAGTGCTGCTCCAGTTCATCGACCACGCGCAGGCTCTGCAGGTTGTGCTCGAAGCCGCCGTGATGCTTCATGCAGTGGTTCAGCTCGTCCTGCCCGGCATGACCGAAGGGAGTGTGGCCCAGGTCGTGTGCCAGCGAGATGGCTTCCACCAGGTCTTCGTTCAGTTGCAGGTTGCGCGCGCACGAACGGGCGATCTGTGCGACTTCGATGCTGTGGGTCAGGCGCGTACGGAACAGGTCGCCCTCATGATTGACGAAGACCTGCGTCTTGTATTCGAGACGGCGGAAGGCGGTGGAGTGGACGATGCGGTCACGGTCGCGCTGGAACTCGCTGCGCGATCCGGGCGGGGTTTCACTGTAGCGCCGACCTCGCGAACTTGCCGAGTGGGCGGCATAGGGGGCGAGATGGTCAGGCGCTTCAGTGTGCATGTTCATGCTCCGGTGCAGGCCGCCAGGGTTTGCAAGAGCAACTCCTGCGGCGCGTTGGTAATCAGAGGACTGCCCAGCGGCTTGATCAGGATGAACTTGATCGCGCCACCTTCATTCTTCTTGTCCACTTCCATGAGGTCCAGCCAGCGTTCCGTGCCCAGGTCGGGAGCCACGGTGGGCAGGCCGGCGGCGGCGGTCACGGCTCGGATGCGTTCGCACGTGGCGGCATCGATGTAGCCCAGGCGCTGCGACAGGTCCGCCGCCATCACCATGCCACAGCCCACCGCTTCACCATGCAGCCATTGACCATAACCAAGGCCATTCTCGATGGCGTGGCCGAAGGTGTGGCCGAAGTTGAGGATGGCGCGCAGGCCACCTTCGCGCTCGTCCTGGCGCACCACCTCGGCCTTGATCTCGCAGGAGCGCTGGATGGCATAGGCCAGGGCGGCGTCATCCTTGGAGACCAGGCGCGCCATATTGGTTTCGATCCAGTCGAAGAAGGGCGCATCGATGATGGCGCCGTGCTTGATGACTTCGGCAATGCCGGCCGCCAGCTCGCGCGGAGGCAGGGTGTGCAGGGTGGCGGTATCGGCGATGACGGCCTGCGGCTGGTAGAAGGCCCCGATCATGTTCTTGCCCAGCGGATGATTGATGCCGGTCTTGCCGCCGACCGACGAATCCACCTGCGAGAGCAAGGTCGTGGGCACTTGCACGAAGGGCACGCCGCGCATGTAGGAGGCCGCGGCAAAGCCGGTGAGGTCGCCGATCACGCCGCCACCCAGCGCGACCAGAGTGGTCTTGCGATCACACTTGTCGGCCAGCAGACGATCAAAGATCTTCATCAGGCTGGCCCAGTTCTTCTCCTCTTCGCCATCGGGCAGCACGATTTCGGTGACCTGCTTGCCGGCTGCGCGCAGGGCCTGCGCTACCTTGTCCAGGTAGAGCGGGCCGACCTTGTCATTGGTAACGATGGCCACGCGCTTGCCCTTGACGTATTGCGGCAGCAGGGTGGGGTCGTCCAGCAGCCCGCGGCCGATGTGGATGGGATAGCTGCGCTCGCCCAGGTCGACGTTGAGGGTCAGGGAGGCGATCGTGGTGGCGGCGGAGGCGATGTGCTGGTTCATGCTGCGAAGGCTGGGTTCGGCGCTGACAGCGCCATGAAGGATCTGGGTGGAATGACTGCGCGAGAGCGTGGTGGTGCCATCGGCAGCCTGGGTCAGGACTGCGCTGGCGGTTTCCAGGACGATGGTTTCCTCAGGTGCCGGTACCGCTTGCCAGGCACCTTCCTTGGGCGAGAGTTCCAGGTGGCTGATGATGGTCTGTACCAGGAACTGCACATTGGGCCGGTTGGTCTCGACCACGAAGTCGGCCACTTCGCGATACAGCGGATCGCGCTGGCGCGAAAGCTCTTCGAGCTTGCGGCGCGGGTCGGCGGTTTGCAGCAGCGGACGGTTCTTGTCGCGCCCGGTGCGTTGCAGGATCTGGTTGATGCTGGCACGCAGGTAGACGACGGTGCCGCCTTTCTTGAGATTCTCGCGATTCTCGGCACGCAGGATCGCACCGCCGCCCGTGGCCAGCACGATGTCGGGCTGGGCTGCGAGCTCGCGGATGACCTCGGCTTCGCGGCGACGGAAGTTCTCCTCGCCCTCGATCTCGAAGATCACCGGGATGGTGGCGCCGGTCCGCGCTTCGATCTCGTGGTCCGAATCGACGAAACGCTTGTTCAGCTTTTTGGCCAGGGCCCGGCCTATGGTGGTCTTGCCGGCTCCCATCAGGCCGACAAGGAAGATGCTTCCCGTCATATCTAAGAATTCTGCGCTTTGCGCTACTGGCCAATGTCATGGCGCCGCACGTCTGCCGGCACGGTCGCCTGCCGCCCGGTGGACGGCTGTGTTGCCCGCTGCTGGCGGGCTCGCGCCCGGCGCCACGGGCCTGGAACAGCGATTTTACCGTTCTTTGCCCCGCCACCGGGGAAAAATCCCGTGGTCAGGGCCTTGCGGCTCAATACGGGCGCGGCGCGGCGACGATGCGTGGGGTCAGGAAGATCAGCAGTTCAGTCTTGTCCCGCACCTTGCTCTGGCTGCGAAACAGCGCCCCCAGCACCGGGATGTCGCCCAGCAGCGGCACCCGCGTCTCATGGTCATTGTCGGTCTGGGTATAGATGCCGCCGATGACGACCGTGCCGCCATCCTCCACCTGGACCTTGGTCTTGATGTGCTTGGTGTTGATGGCCAGTCCGCCGGGCGTGACGCTGCCCCGGCTGTCCTTGTTGACGTCCACATCGAGGATGACGTTGCCATCCGGCGTGATCTGGGGGGTGACCTCCAGCTTCAGGTTGGCTTTCTTGAAGGCGGTGGCGGTGCTGCCGTTACCGGCGGCTTGCTGGTAGGGAATTTCTTCGCCCTGTTCGATCAGCGCGGCCTGCTGGTCGGCGGTGACCAGGCGCGGGCTGGAGACGATCTTGCCGCGGCCTTCGGCCTCCAGCGCCGACAATTCGATGTTGAGAAAGCGCTGCGCGGCGGCATTGAAGAGGGTGAAGGCGAAGCTGCCGGGGGCGGCACCGCTGAGTCCATCGGCCGGCAAGTTCAGGGCCGGTTCGCGCAGGTACAGATCAGGTGTGGCGGGTGTCTGGCCGCTGCGCTCGCCGATGGCGGCGTAGCCATTGCCCACGGCGGCCCCACGAGTGGTAGCGGCCAGCCCGAGCTTGACGCCCAGGTTGCGCGAGAAACTGTCATCGGCTTCCACGATGCGGGCTTCGATCAGGACCTGGCGGGAGGCCACGTCGATGCGCTCGATCAGCTTGCGTACGTTGGCCAGCACGGCCAGGGTATCGGTGACCAGCAACTGGTTGGTATGGCCGTCGATCATGGCGCTGCCCCGTCGCGAGAGCAGGGCGTTGCGGCGATTGGCTTGGGTGCTGCCGTCTTCGCCGATGCCCAGCGCCTTGCGCAAGGTATCGGCGCGCTGGTAATTGAGCTGGAAGCTTTCGGCGTGCAGTGGTTCGAGGTCGGCGATGCTGGCCTTCTGCTCCAGCTCCAGGCGTTCGCGCGCGAGCATCTCGTCGCGTGGCGCAACCCAGAGGACCTCGCCGTGGCGTCGCATTTCCAGCCCTCTGGCCTGCAGGATCAGATCCAGCACCTGGTCCCAGGGCAGATCCTTGAGGCGCAGGCTCAACTGTCCCGTGACCGTGTCACTGGCCATGATGTTCACACCGCCCTGCTCGGCCAGCACTTGCAGGGCGGTGCGCACGTCAATGTTCTGGAAGTTCAACGAGAGCCGCTGCCCGCCATAGGTCTTGCCCTCCTGCAAGCCCGTCTCCGCGCTCCTGCCGCCAGCGCCCGGACTGACCGGCAGGACATCGATCATCAGCTGCCGCCGGGTCTGGTAAGCCTGGTAGCGCCACGCGCCCTGCATCTCCAGCACCAGGCGGGCGCCGTCCTGATGGCCAAGTACCCGGTATTGCTGGACCGGCGTACCCAACTGGCCGGTCTCCACCTGCCGCCGCAAGGCCAGCGGTACCTTGGCTCCGGCGATGTCGACGATCAGGCGTGAGCCCAGCTGGCGTACCTGCACGGTGTGTTCGTTGCCGCCCAGTTCCACTGTCATACGCGCCTCGCCCAGTGGGCCACGGCGCAGCTCAATCGATTGCAGCGCGACCGGGTCCGCCGCAGGACGCTGCGCCAGTTCCACCATCAGACGATCCCCATCGGCGCGCAGTTGATAGGTGACGGCCTGCTTGAGCGAAACCTGAAGGCGCAGCCGCTCATCATCGGCGGCGAGCTGGATGCGCCTGACCAGACCGCTGCCGGCCAGAGTGCGGGCAAGCGTGTCGACGGCGCTGGTCCGTGGCAGGTCCAGCACCAGTTGTGGTGGATTGATCAGATGGAAGGTCCCGATTTGTGCCGGGTCCATCGGTGCCTGCAGCCGCAGTTCCAGCATCGTGCCGTCGGCACCCGGATGCAGGTGCAGGGACAGCAGTCGGTTCTCTGCGCTCGCAAGCTGGCTCACCAGCAGGGCGAGCAGGAGCAGGATCATCTTCATGGGGATACTCCGGGTCGGATCAGGCGGCGCCGGACGCTGCGCATCGGCGCGCGGGTCGGGGCCAGGCGCGTCGCCGCCATCGTTGGCGCACTGGCCGTCGGCAGGCTGGCCATGGTCATGGTCTGGCGGGCACCGTCTTCCCGGCCCATATCGATTTCCTCTTCACGCACCGCCAGCACCCGGCCCAGGCTGCCGGGCAGCTCGTCGCCGGTTTGCAACTGCCGGGTGCTCCCCTGCAGTTCGACGATGGCGATCCATTGCTGGTCGCGCCGCAGCGTGCCCAGCAGTCGCAGCTCGGGTGTCGGCGTCGGGACGGGTGGAGTGGCGGTGCCGGCCGCGGCCTGGTGCCCGCTGTGTTGCTCCTCATCTTCATCGTCGCGGGCGTCAACATGGGAGAAGGTCTGCCGGTGCGGGCTGGCCGGTGGGGCTTCCCTCAGCGCAAAGGGATCGGGCAAGTCCGCATGCTCGGCAGGCTGTGCTTCATCCGTCGCCGGTCCGGACAGTCCGGCAGCAGCCGGAAGGGGCAGGGGGGACGCGGGCCGCGCCTGCAGCTGCGCAATCCAGGCCCGCGTGGCCTGCACTTCATCGGGAGGGTCGATGGTCAGCAACACGCCCCACACGATCCCCGCCAGCGACAGCGGCAGCAAGACCAGCCAGGGCAGGCTCATGGTGCGGACTCCTTCGTGTCACCTCCGGAAACGAGAGCAGCCCCGGGGGCGCTCACGGTGGCATGTAGCTGCAGTATTGCCTGGTCGCCCTGTTCGCTCACGTTGATGTCGAGCCGCTCGAACAGCACCGGGAGGGGGAGGCTGCTGACCAGTTCGACGAAACGCAGCAGGCCGGCGTGGCTACCGCGCAGCGCGATGGCGGCGGCCAGCTTGCCGCTGAGCGGTTTGAAGGATTCCAGTGTCAGTCCGCATTCACTGGCGCGACGGGCCAGCTTGGTGTGCAGCAGATCCGGCTGCAACTGGTCGGCCGACCATAATTGCGCCTGTTGTGCGGTCAGCTGCATGAGCAGCGCGCTTTCACGTGATCGCAGGGCAGGCTGTTGCGCCCGCTGCGTCAGTGCCGCCTGATACTGCGCACGCAAATCCTGCTGGCGCTGGCGCGCTGCCTGGCGGCTGTCTTCCAGATCGCTCACGGCCAGCAGCAGTCCACTGCCGGCGCATGACAGCGCCACCAGCAAGCACAGGGCCAGGCGCGCCAACCGGGGCCAGTGCGCCGGATGCGTGCGCCAGCGGACCTGGCTCACCGGACAGCTCCTTGCGCGGGCGGCGGGGAGGGCTGCAAGGGGATGGCCAGGGTGAAGGCATAGGCACCGTCCTCAGCCTGCAGGTCATGCAGGGCGGTGCCGTCCAGTCCGGCGGCGTCGAGGGCGACGACAAAGTCGCGCACCGCCTGGGCGCTGGCGGCCTGCCCGCGCAACTCGCCGCGCTCCCCTTGCAACAAAAGCCGGTGCAGCCGGATTTGCCCGGGGGTGGACTGGGCCGCCTGCGCCGCGATTCGCATCAGGTGGGGAGCCTGCTGACGACGTCGGGTCAACTGCTGGTGCGCGGTGACCTGCTTTTCCAGCGCCGCAATCTGGTTGCGCAACGCGGCGCTTTGCCGGGCCTGGGGAGTCAGGGTGTGCAACTGTCCGGTCAGCAGCGCATTGGCCTCTTGCAGCGACGCCGTGTGCAGGCGAACGCGCCAGCCGGGCAGGGCTGCCAGCGCAGCGCCCAGCAGCAGGGCGCAGGCGAGCATCCGATAAAAGCCGCGCTCGCGCGCGCGCCGCCGCTGCGCCGGGGAGCGCGAAAAATCCATTCCGCATCTCATGCCAGTCCCTCCCACGCCAGGGCCAGGGCAAGCTGATAATCGGGCGGCATCTGCGCGGCGATCTGCGGAGCCAGCATCAACGCGGAAGGCGGGGCGGCTATCTGGGCATCGAGCCCGCCGTATTTGGCGAAGGCGCGGGCGATCGGCCCCAGGGCGGGATGGTCGCCGCTCAACAGCAGCCGGCGTGGCAAGGGCTTCAGCAGGGGCGCAGCGCAGGCCAGCAGCGCCAGGTGAGCGCCACGCGCGCTGACCTCGGGCAGGGCATGGCTGGGCCCATCACCATGCAGCAGCCAGCGCGCGCCGCGATCCAGTCGCAGTATGGCGGTCTGGTCGGTACGTCTGTCCTCACGCAGCCAGGCCGCCAGACACAGGTCTTCCGGCGCCAGCGTGGCCAGCGGGCGGGCGATGGCCGCGGCCAGCGACAGGCGGTCCTCGATGGCCAGGCGCGAAGCGGCCACCGCCAGTACCTGCCGGTCCAGCGGCGAGCCCGGCTGCGGGCCGAGCTCGCGGTAATCCAGTGCATGGTCCTCGGCACTGATGCCGTAGGCGGCCATCTCGGCGTGGACCTGCTGCTGCCGTTGCAGCGGATGGGCGTCGGCCGGCAGCACCAGGCGCTGGCCGGCGAGGCAGCGCGCCGGTACCGCCAGCGCGACGGCAGCGCCCTCGCAACCCGGTTCGTCCAGCAGGGAGCGACAGATCAGCGTCAGCGCCTCGAAATCGGTGATCTGCCCGTCCTGGCAGATCACCCCGCCGGTCAGCCGCTGGGTGAGCTTGAGCAGTTGCGCGCGCTGGCCGATGCGGCGCAGCAGCGCCAGTCGCACACGGTCGGGCGCGATGTCGAGGCCAGCGCACAGGCGTGGGTTGCTGCGACCAAAGAAGAGGGAGAAGCCTGCCATATGCCATTCTCATGCAAAGGGAAGCTTCGGATTCTCCGGCCTGTTCGGCAGGGTGGGAATAGCGAAAACTTGAGGAATGCCCGCCAATTTTCAGCAATTTGCCCCCAATGCCGCACTTCCCCGCATCCTGCCCGGAACCGGCCCGTTGTCCTTTGGTCTATTTGCAACACCTCGCCACGCGGCCCGTCAGGGCGAGCCGCTATAATGCGGGCTTGTTTCTTTCACCCGGCTCCGGCCCGCAGCTTCGGCCTGCTTTAACGCTTAATTCGAATGTCTTCCTCTTCCAACGGCGGCGATCAACGCAAACCGGCATCGGCGGATGCCCCCGCAGAAAAGGCGCCCCGCAAGCGCCTGCACTGGTCGCTGCGCATCATCCTGGGTTTGTTCGGTACCGTGCTGGGTCTGGTGGTGATGGTGATCCTGGGCGCGACCTTCGTCGTCGCCCTGACCTATCCCAAGCTGCCCGACCTCGATACGCTGACCGACTATCGTCCCAAGATCCCGCTGCGCATCTTCTCCGCCGATGGCGTGCTGATCGGCGAATTCGGCGAGGAACGCCGCAACCTGGTCCACTTCAAGGACATTCCGGACATCATGAAGAAGGCCGTGCTGGCCATCGAGGATGACCGTTTCTACGAGCACGGTGGTGTCGACTACCAGGGCATTGTGCGCGCCACCTTCTCCAACCTCTCCGGCGGTGGTGGCGGTGCTTCCACCATTACCCAGCAGGTGGCACGCAACTTCTTCCTGACCAGCAACGAGCCGACCTTCCTGCAGAAGGCGGTGCGCAAGTTCTTCTACGAGATCCCGCTGGCCTGGAAGATCGAGAACAACCTCACCAAGGACCAGATCCTCGAGGTCTACATGAACCAGATCTATCTGGGCCAGCGCGCCTACGGCTTCGCCTCGGCCGCCCAGATCTATTTCGGCAAGCAGCTCAAGGATCTCACCATCGCCGAGGCGGCCATGCTGGCCGGCCTGCCCAAGGCGCCCTCGGCCTACAATCCGGTGGTCAATCCCAAGCGCGCACATGCGCGCCAGCAGTACATCCTCTTGCGCATGCGCCAGCTGGGTTACATCACCGATGCGCAATACCAGCAAGCCAAGGATGAGGAGTTGCACGTCAAGGGTGATAGCTCGGCCTTCGGCATGCACGCCGAATACGTGGCCGAAATGGCGCGCCAGCTGGTCTACGCGCAGTACAAGGACGAGACCTACACGCGCGGCCTGAACGTCTTCACCACCATCACCAAGGCCGACCAGGACGCCGCCTACATCGCCCTGCGCCGTGGCATCATCGACTACGAGCGCCGTCATGGCTATCGGGGTCCGGAAGGCTACATGGACCTGCCCGAGAAGGCCACCAAGGAGGTCGTGGAAGATGCGGTGGCCGTGGAACTTGCCGATCACCCCGACAGTGACGACATGGTCTCGGCCGTGGTGCTGGAAGCCAAGCCCAAGGAAATCACCGCCATGCTGGCCACCGGCGAGGAGATCAGCATCTCCGGCGCCGGTCTGGGCTTTGGCGCCAACCTGCTGTCGGACAAGGCACCGCCGCAGAAGAAGATTCGTCGTGGCGCCATCATCCGGGTGTTCCAGGATGGCAGCAACTGGATCATCACCCAGATGCCGGAAGTGGAATCGGCCTTCGTCTCGGTGAATTCGCATGATGGTGCGATCCGTTCGCTGGTGGGCGGCTTCGACTTCAACCGCAACAAGTTCAACCACGTCACGCAGGCCTGGCGCCAGCCGGGTTCGTCCTTCAAGCCATTCATCTATTCCTCCTCGCTGGAAAAGGGCTTGTCGCCGGCCACCATCATCAATGATGCGCCGCTGACCTTCACCCAGACCGGCGGCCAGGTATGGCAACCGAAGAACTACGGTGGCAAGTTCGAAGGTCCGATCTCCATGCGCCGCGCCTTGCAGAAGTCGATCAACCTGGTCTCCATCCGCATCCTCGAGCGGGTGGGCGTGAAGTATGCGCAGGAATACATCACCCGCTTTGGTTTCGATGCCGACAAGAATCCGCCCTACCTGACCCTGGCGCTGGGGGCGGGCAACGTCACGCCCTTGCAGATGGTGGGCGCGTACTCGGTGTTTGCCAACGGCGGCTACAAGATCAATCCCTACCTGATCACCAAGGTCACCGACAACAACGGCGAGGTGCTCTCCCAGGCCAAGCCGGCCACTGCCGACGATGAATCCAACCGCGTCATCGATGCCCGCAATGCCTTCATCATGGACAGCATGTTGCGCGACGTGGTACGTCATGGCACGGCGGTCAAGGCACTGTCGTTGAAGCGCACCGATCTGGCCGGCAAGACCGGTACCACCAACGATTCCATGGATGCCTGGTTCGCCGGCTATCAACCCGGCCTGACCGCCATTGCCTGGATCGGCTACGACCAGCCCAAGAGCCTGGGCGACCGCGAAACCGGTGGCGGCCTGGCTCTGCCGGTATGGATCAGCTACATGTCCAAGGCCCTCAAGGACGTGCCCAATGTGGACCGCAAGGTGCCGGATGGCGTGATCGAATCGGGCGGCGAGTACTACTATGCGGAGTTCCCGCCCAGCGCCATGGTGCGTGATCTGGGCATGGGCGATCGCGGTGGGATGACGCCGGAAGAAGAAAAGGCCAAGACGCAGATGAAGAACGAGCTGTTCTGATGTCTGATTTCCGGTTTTTGATTTCCGATGTTCGGATA
The DNA here is from genome assembly GCF_057809315.1 of Herbaspirillum sp. FG34. Classification (NCBI taxonomy): domain Bacteria; kingdom Pseudomonadati; phylum Pseudomonadota; class Betaproteobacteria; order Burkholderiales; family Oxalobacteraceae; genus Herbaspirillum; species Herbaspirillum sp. FG34. The sequence goes on from NZ_JBMDJS010000010.1 coordinate 49,140, forward strand.
AAAAATATAAACGATTTATATCATTTAAAATTTTTCCGCTGATCGTCGCTCCAAATGAAAACCGCCTGTTGCAAGACAGGCGGTTTTTTCATGGGCATCAATATTGTGCCGGCAGGATCAATCCTTGCCGGACACCGCATGGCTGATGCTGCGCATGGCCAGCAGGGTCAGCACTTCATCCTGCTCGGTGCCGTAGTCGCTGAGTTTGACGATCACCGTGCGCGTGGCCGGGTTGACGTAGATGTACTGGCCGAAGACGCCTATGGCCGAGAAGTCGCGATCATCGGCGTTGCCCGGCGGGATCCACCATCCATCGCGGTAGTCCAGGGCATTGCCGTTGTTGACCGGCTGGCGCGGTTCGGCAGCCCAGGCGGGGCTGACGATCTGTTGTTCACCGATGCGTCCGCCATCCAGGTACAGCAAGCCAAGACGGGCGAAGTCGCGCGCCGTGGTATTGAGACAGCAAAAGGCCTTCTCCACGCCATGGCGGGCGCTGTCGACGCTCCAGCTGGCATCCTGTTCCATGCCCAGCGGTTCCCACAGCGCCTGCCGGGCGAAGTCGGACAGCCGCATGCCGGTAGCGCGCGCCAGTACGCGCGAGAGCACCAGCGTATCAATGCTGCGGTATTCGAAGCGTGAGCCGGGCGCAAAGCGCAGGCCGTCGCGGCGGGCGATGAATCGTTGCAGGTCGGTACTGACGTACATGCGCACCACCGGCGAAGCGAGCGAGCCACCGTAGTTCTCTTCGACATCGATGCCCGAGCGCATGTCCAGCAACTGAGCGATGGTGATGTTGGCGTAGGCCGGCGCAATCTCGTCGGGCTTGAGATAGCGACCGATCGGTTCGTTCAGGGACTTGATCCTGCCCTGCTTCAGGGCCACGCCGGTCAGCGCCGAGACGAAGGACTTGGCCACCGAGAACGAGGCAAAGCGCGATTTGGCATCATAGCCATCGAGGTAGTGCTCGTAAATCACACTGCCATCCTGGATCACCACGAAGGCCTGGGTGGCCGTGCCCTTGATGAAGTCGATCAACGGCAGTCGCTTGCCGTCCTTCCAGGGCAGCTCCAGATCGAGCGTGCGCAGCGCCGTGGGTAGCGCTTGCGGATGGCTGGAGCGCGCAATCGGATTGGCCTCGAACACCTTGTAGCTCTGGCTGTGCGGGGTCAGGTCGAACTGCAGATCGATCAGGGTTGGCAGGCCGGGCAGGTCGGCAATGCGCCGGCCGATCTCGGCGCCGGCCAGCAATAGCAGCAGCGCGGCGGCGCCGCGGGCGAGCAGGGTGGTGGTGCGGGTGCGGGGCATGGGGCTCGTTCCTGGAGTGGTGAGCCTATTGTGCCCGATCAGCCCGGGCTTTGGCTGGCCGCGTACTGTTGATAGCCGCGCGCCCGCAGTTCGCACGCCGGGCACTTGCCGCAGCCATGGCCCCAGTCATGCAGCTGGCCGCGTTCGCCCAGGTAGCAGGTGTGGGTATCGGCCCGGATCAGATCCACCAGCGGCACACCGCCCAGCGATTCGGCCAGGGCCCAGGTCTGGGCCTTGTCGATCCACATCAGCGGTGTTTCCACCTTCAATTGCGTGGCCATGCCCAGATTCAGCGCCACCTGCAGTGCTTTCATGGTGTCGTCGCGGCAATCGGGATAGCCGGAGAAATCGGTCTCGCACATGCCGCCGACCAGTACGTTCAGGCCCCGGCGATAGGCCAGCGTGGCGGCCACGGTCATGAACAGCAGGTTGCGTCCGGGGACGAAGGTATTGGGCAGGCCATTGTCCTGCATGGCGATTTCGACATCGCGCGTCAATGCCGTGTCAGAGATCTTGCCGATGAGCGACAGGTCGATCATGTGATCCTCCCCCAGGCGCGTCTGCCATTGAGGCGAGAAACCTTTCATCTTCTCCAGCAGGGCCGGGCGTACTTCCAGTTCGATGGCATGGCGCTGGCCGTAGTCGAAGCCAATGGTTTCCACCCGCTGATAGCGCGACAGCGCCCAGGCCAGGCAGGTGGTGGAATCCTGGCCGCCGGAGAAGAGCACCAGGGCGCTCTGGGTGTTCAGGGTCGGGGCGATGGCGGGGGCAGCGGACATGGGCGGGCTCAACACGTAAGGGGGAATTGACTGACAAGAATCAACGCGGGGCCTGGCGGCATCGCTGCCAGCCCAGGCCCCGCGCGTTCAACAGCGGCTAGCTTAGTTGGTTTTCCTGACCGAATCCAGCACCTGCTCGATATAGTCCCCATTGGGATCGGTGAACTTCAGGCGTACCGGATACCACTCCATCTTGGGCGCCAGCCAGATGTCGAGCTTCTGGGCCTGGTCATTCGGCGGAGGATTGCGGAACAGGTGCAGGGCTTCGGTCTCGCCCTGGGCGGTCTTGATCTTCTCGCGGCCGATCACCTTGAAGGTCCATTGCTCGGCATCGCGCGGACCTGCCACGAAGAAATTCCATTCCGAGCCCGGCTTCATCCTGGCGGCATTGGCCCGCGCGATGGCCACGAACTGCCAGGTGATACCAGTGCGGTCCTGCTCGCCGCCTTGCAGCGGGAAGCTTTCCGCAGACTCGGTGAAAGTGATCTTGTTCTGCTCACGGTTGAAGGTGGTGGTGGTCGGTTCGCGGCGCAGACGCTTCTCCACGAAGCGCGCCGGCGCCAGGCCGTAGGCGTCGATACTGCCCTCACTGCTGGTTTCCAGGATCTTGCCCAGCAGCATGGCGCGGGTTTCGGTGTTGACGCTGTAGGCAGTCTTGCTCTGCGTCCACTTCACCAACCCCTCGCCCTTGAGGTCGAGCCCGCTCTGCTTGGCGCTGATGGTGTAATGCAGCTCGGCCGAGGGCGGCAGGTTGTAGGGACGTTTTTCCACCGGATGCGGACCGTCGGCGGCCAGGACGGGGCCGCTGGCCAGCAGCGCGGCCAGCGGCAGTGAAACGAGGGTGGTTTGGAGGCGATGTGAAAGTTTTTTCATGGCGAGCTCTTCGTGTTGGTCTCTATGGGGCTTGGCGATGAGGCAAGGCCGAGCCATATGAAGGAATACGACCAGAATGCCGGGGCACGGTTCTGCCGTCCGGGCGCGTAATTGTGCGCAATTGTTTCCGATTTTGACAGGGCTTGCAGGATCTGGTCTCACTGACCCGCGGGTTTGAGGCCAGACAAGTCCAACTGGGTATAGTCACCGTTGGGCCGCAGGTCGGTATAGCGCACCCGCACCGGATACCATTCGTGCTGCGGCGCCAGCCAGATATCGACGCGGTCATCATAGGAACCGGGCTTGGGCATGCGCACCAGGTGCCAGGTCTGTAGCGCGCCCACAGGCAGGGTGAGGCGTTCCTGGCCCAATACCTGCACGCGCCAGATTTCGCCGTCGCGCACGCCGGCCACGAACAGGTCGATCACCGCACCAGCCTGCATCTGCCCGGCATCACCCCGGCCGATGGCGGCCAGCTGCCAGATCAGGCTGGCACGGTCCTGCTCGCCGCCACGGCGCGGATAACTCGTGGTGGACGCGGAAAAGCTGACCACGTTGCGCTCGCGGTTGAAATGGGTGTTGGTGGCCGATTTGAAGCCCTTCTGTTCGGTGTAGAGCTCCGGCGAGACGCCCCAGGCATCGAGTGCGCCTACGCTGGTGAAATTGAGCAGTGTGAAGAACAGCGCCTTGGCCTTGCCTTCCACCTTGTAGTGATCGCCCTCGTTGTGCCAGGCGATGCTGCCGCGACCGTAAGCCGGCTGCTGGTCCTTGGTGCCGGTGACGTCATACTCCAGCAGTGCGCTGGGCGGGGCGCTGGTCTGGTAGACCTTGCCGGGGGCGGCATCAGGGGCTTCGCCGCTGCCGTTGTCGCCGTTGTTGCCGTGGTCGGCGCTTGCGCTTCCCTCTCCCTCCCCTCGACCTGCCTGGCCTGCTCCACTGGCGGAAGTGGGGAGGGAGGCCGCTGGCGGGTCTTGTGGTGCGGGCATGGGGATGCGTTCGACGGTCTCGCGGATGGGTTCGTCGGGCGGGTCGATGGAGGGTTCCGGTACGCGGCGGGGAGCCGGGCGCCTGACAGCGTTCGCGGGTCTGGCCGAGCTCGGCCGTGTTGGCTTGGCCGCCGGCAGTGCCACCGGCTGCGCGGGCGGTGGGACCGGGCGTAGTTCCACCGTCATGGTCGGTGCCTGCGTCTGGCCCGGTACGATGATGTGACGCCGCCCCCAGTCCACCAGCGCGACATGCAGTGCCAGGCTCGATGCGATCAGGATCAGCAGGCGCGGCCAGCGCCGGGCGGGACGGGAAACTTCGCTCATGACCGCCAGTGTATCGGATCAGTTGCAGGGCGTCGTGGGGGCAACTGGCCGGAGAGGGGCATTTCAAACCACGTACAATGCGTTTTTTTTGCTGTCCTTTGCTCACCGATGAACCTGTCCCTGTCCTCCCGCTTGCTTCTGCGTGTGTTCCCGGTCGCCGCCCTGATGGCGCTGGTCACCGCCTCCACCTTCGCTGCACCCTTGCCACCGGTGCGCATCGGCATGATCGACGGGCTCTCCGGTCCCTTCGCCAATGCCGGCGAGGCGGTGGTGCGCAACATCAACTACGCCATCGAGCGCGTCAATGCGCGCGGCGGCGTGAGCCTGCCCGATGGCAAGCATTTGCTGCAACTCTCCACCTTCGACAACAAACTGGGCGTGGAAGACTCGCTGATACAGTTCCGCCAGCTTACCGACGAACGTATCCCCTTTCTGATCGAGGGCAACAGCTCGGCGGTGGCGGCCGCGCTCATCGATGCGGTCAACAAGCACAACCAGCGCGAGCCGGATCATCGTGTCCTGTTCCTCAATTACTCCGCCGTCGATCCGGCGCTGACCAATGAGAAATGCAGCTTCTGGCATTTCCGTTTCGATGCCAGCGCCGACATGCGCATGCAGGCCCTGACCGAAGCCATCAAGGCCGATCCCTCCACCAAGAAGGTCTACCTGATCGGCCAGGACTACAGCTTCGGCCGCCAGGTCGCCAAGGCCGCGCGCGAGCAGCTCGCGGCCAAGCGACCCGACATCGCCATTGTCGGCGACGAGCTGCATCCCATCGGCAAGATCAAGGATTTCTCGCCCTACATCGCCAAGATGCGCAGCGCCGGAGCCGATGCCGTCATCACCGGCAATTGGGGCAACGATCTGACGCTCTTGGTGAAGGCCGCACGCGATGCCGGCTTCAAGGCCAAGTTCTACACCTTCTATGCCAACAGCCTGGGCGCACCTGCGGCCATTGGTGACGCGGGTGTGGGCGTGGTGCGCGCGGTAGCCGAGTGGCATCCCAACGCGGGGGGCAATCCCGGTTCACCCAGCGATGCCTACTACCAGCAATTCCGCAAGCGCTACCCGCAGCCCAAGGATGATTACCTTTACCTGCGCATGCAGGTGATGATCGACATGCTGGTCAAGGCCATCGAAAAGGCCAGGAGCACCGACCCCAAGGCGGTTGCATATGCCCTGGAAGGCGCGCATTATCAGAACGCCTTCCACGAGGCGACCATGCGGGCCGAGGATCACCAACTGATCCAGCCGCTTTACCTGATGCAGATGCAGCGCGCCGACAGCGGCGGCATCCGCTTCGACAACGAGGGCAGCGGCTTCGGATTCCGTACCGAGCGCTACATCCCGGCCGAGCAGACCGCTCTGCCGAGCAGTTGCCGGATGCAGCGTCCGCCACGCTGAGAGCGACACCACAACAACAGGAGCGATCAATGCTGAACCAGGACCAGATGCCGGGCGCAGGCTCGGTAGCCGACACCATCGATTTCATGAAGAAGATGTGGAGCAGCATGGGCGCCCCCGCCATGGCCACGCCCTCGCTGTCGGTGGAGGACATCAACAAGAAGATCGGCGACCTCAAGACCGTGGCCTCCTGGCTGGAGCTGAACCTGAACATGTTGAAGGCCACCATCCAGACCCTGGAGGTGCAGAGCGCGACCCTCTCCACCCTGCAGGCCATGAGCGAGATCATGGCCTCGCGTGGTACGCCGCAGGCCGAGGCCGCTGCCGATGACGCGGCCAGCCCGGCACCGGGCTTCCCCTTCGGCTTCCCGATGTGGCCGGGCGCGGCTGCCGAACCGGAGCAAGCAACGGAAGAAGCATCCGCCCCCGATGTTGCTGAAGAGCAAACGACTACGGCACACGCCGAGCCCCCGCCGGCTGCTGCCGGCGAGGCCGATACCGCGCCGCCGGATTTCCAGTCTGCCATCGCCAATCCCAATGCCTGGTGGAATGTGTTGCAGGAGCAATTCAAGCACGCCGTCGGCAATGCCCTGGCCGGCGGACTGCCCGAGCAGGCGCCGCTGTTGAAGCCCGCCAAGCCGCCCAAACGTCGCGAAAATAAGACAGTTGCCCCAAAGCCCAAGACCGGCCTGAAAGCCAAGCCTGTGGGTGCTTCCAAGCCAGCCAAGGGGGCCAAGGCGGCAGCCAGGAAGCCACCGGCCCGGAAAGCGCCCCAGCGTGCGGAAAATACGAGCGCGCCGGTTGGCACCGCTGTTGTACAATCCCGGCAAAACAAGAAGCCAGCCTCCCGCAAGCCAAATTCCCCCTGATCCTCGCCATGGCAGAGCCTGGCCCTGGGCGCCGCCGCGCCGGGCCTCTGTCATATTGCTGAAACCTGACCGTTTTAGTATGGATCGGGAAAATCTTGTTAAAATCAAACACTTAACGCATATAGGCACATACTGAGATGCTGTACCCAGAATTGTTCAAATCGCTAGAGCAGGTCCGTTGGAATATGGATAAGGATATTCCCTGGGACAAGTTCGACGCTTCCTTGCTCACCGACGAACAGGCGCAGACCATCCGCATGAACGCCATCACGGAATGGTCGGCCCTGCCGGCCACCGAGATGTTCCTGCGCGACAATCGCGGGGACAGCGATTTCTCGGCATTCATGTCGGTATGGTTCTTCGAGGAACAGAAGCACTCGCTGGTGCTGATGGAATACCTGCGCCGCTTCCGTCCGGACCTGTGCCCGACCGAGGAAGAGCTGCACAATGTGCGCTTCGAATTCGATCCGGCCCCGCCGCTGGAAACCCTGATGCTGCACTTCTGCGGCGAGATCCGCCTGAACCACTGGTATCGCTGCGCCGCCGACTGGCACACCGAGCCGGTCATCAAGCAGATCTACAAGATCATCAGCCAGGATGAAGCCCGCCACGGCGGCGCCTACCTGCGCTACATGAAGAAGGCCCTCAACGAAGTGGGCGACAAGGCCCGTGCGGCGTTCGCCAAGATCGGCGTGCTGATGGCCTCGGCGCGTCGTACCGAAAAGCCGCTGCACCCGACCAACCTGCACGTGAACCAGGCCCTCTTCCCCAACGACACCGTCCAGAGCCGCCTGCCGGACCCCGAATGGCTGGAACGCTGGCTGGACAACCAGATCAAGTTCGACGGCGAGTGGGAAAAGAAGGTCGTGGACCGCATCCTGCACAACATGTCGCTGCTGTTCGAACGTACCTTCAGCAACGTCCAGGAGCTCAACCGCTACCGCAAGGAAGTGACCCAGCGCATCATGCCGGCCGGCGCGGCCGCAGCCTGATCGGGAAAATTCCTTCACAGGCAGTACAATGGCAAAGCCGCAACCCTTTGGTTGCGGCTTTTTTCATCCTGCAACGATGCTCCTCAAGATGGCCGACTTCGAATCCAAACTCTGCACCCGCGATGAACTCCAGCAGCGCGTGGCCCAATTGCCCAAGCCGGTGGTGATGACCAATGGCGTGTTCGACATCCTGCATCGCGGCCACGTGACCTACCTGGCGCAAGCCCGTGCCCAGGGCGCCTCGCTGGTGGTGGCCGTCAATACTGACGCTTCCGTCAAGCGCCTGGGCAAGGGCGATGACCGTCCCATCAATACCTGTGAGGACCGCATGGCGGTGCTGGCGGCGCTGGAGTCGGTGTCGCTGGTCGTCCCCTTCGATGAAGACACGGCGCTGGAAGCCGTGCAGCAGGCGCATCCCGAGATCTACGTCAAGGGCGGCGACTACGACATGCACGCCATCCCCGAGGGCCAGGCCGTAGCGGCCTATGGCGGCCAGGTGCTGGCCATTGCCTTCGAGCATGACCGCTCCACCAGCAAGCTGCTGGCCAAGGTGCGCAAGCTGGCCGGCTGAGCGCGGCGCGCGGAAACGACAAGGCCGGCAGGCGCATGGCGCGCTGCCGGCCTTGCCGTTTCAGGAACCGGTCTTGTCCGCCGGCCTGTTTGCTGCTCAGTGGTGCATGTGGTCCTTCATGTCCTTCATGTCTTTCATGCCGCCCGCGGCAGCCTTGCCGTCTTCGACATTGAAGGTCACCTCGACCTTGCCGGCTTTTTCGAAGGTCAGCGTGACCGGTACCTTCTGGCCCGCCTGCAGCGGCTTGGACAGGCCCATCAACATGATGTGGTAGCCATTGCCCGGCTGCATGGCGATCTTCTGGCCGGGTTTGACTTCCAGCCCGCCATCGAGCTCGCGCATCTTCATGACGTTGCCTTCCATGGCCATGGTGTGGATTTCGCCCGACTTGGCCACCGGGGAGGACACGCTCACCAGGCGATCCGGCGTGCTGCCCTTGTTCTCGATGCTCAGGTAGGCGCCAGCAGCCGGCTGGCCGGGCACCGTCGCGCGGGCGTAAGGATGGCCGATTTCCAGCTGGCCCAGCTTGTATTCATGGGCCTGGGACAGCGGGGCGGCAGCCAGCAGGGTGGAAGCGATGGCCAGGGCGGCCAGGTTTTGGAAGAAATGCTTCATATCGATAAGTCCTGATTGTCTCGTTCATGTCTGGAATGCGGGTGCGCGGCCCGCCAGGGGTGGCGCAAAGGCGCCAGGGACGGCGGCTTCAGACCGGCGGTGCGCGCGCCTGGGCTGAACCTGGTGCCAGGCTGGCCGAACGCACGCGCGCAGCGGTGCGGACCAGTGGATAGCTGACGCCGGGCACGACCGTCGTATCCAATGAGCAGTCCGGTGCCGGCCAGGCCGCCTGGCTGCCGCAACAAAGCGGACAGTGGCCGGCCGCCAGATGGGTCGGTGCATTGCCGGAAGCACCACCGCCCACGCTGCAGATGGCCATGGCAGGGACGTCCCGCAGCGTGCGGGCGAGCGCCTGTTGCCACCATGGCGCGGCCACCATCGCCAGAACCAGCGCCAGACTGACCCAGCCCTGCCGACGCAGCCAGGGGCGGCGCGGCGCAAGTCGCTTGGGGGAGGGACGCAGGCGGGAAGACATGGGGCCTGATTATAGCAACGGGGCGGCCTTGTGCCTTGCAGTGCAACGCATACCGATCATGCCGACCGCACAATGCGAGTCATCCGAGCGGCCCGCCATCGGGGCTGGCGGCGCGTCCTCATGCAAATTGATTGTTCACAGGCGCTAGGCTAGACTTGTCGTCTTTTCGGGTTTTTGGCTAATCATTCATATTTTTCCAAGGGAGACTGCATGTCCTACAACCACAAGCTGACACTGCGCGCGATGGTCGCAGCCCTGTCCCTGGCTGCCGTGTGCGCAGCCCCGGCCATGGCTGCCGACAAGTTTGTCGCGGTGACCGCCATCGTCGAGCATCCGGCCCTGGACGCCGTGCGTGACGGCGTGAAGGACGAGCTGAAGGAAGAAGGCTTCGACGCCGGCAAGAACCTGAAATGGGAATACCAGAGCGCCCAGGGCAATACCGGCACCGCCGCCCAGATCGCCCGCAAGTTCATCGGCGACAAGCCTGACGTCATCGTCGCCATCGCCACACCCTCGGCCCAGGCCGTGGTGGCCGCCACCAAGAGCATCCCGGTGGTCTATTCCGGCGTGACCGATCCGGTCGCGGCCCAGCTGGTGAAGGACTGGAAGGCTTCGGGCACCAATGTCACCGGCGTGTCCGACCTGCTGGAACTGGACAAGCAGGTGGAGCTGATCAAGCGCGTGGTGCCCAAGGCCAAGCGCGTGGGCATGGTCTACAACCCGGGTGAAGCCAACTCCGCCGTGGTGGTCAAGGCCTTGAAGGAACTGCTGGCCAAGTCCAACATGACCCTGGTGGAAGCCGCCGCCCCCCGTTCGGTGGACGTCGGTTCGGCTGCCAAGAGCCTGATCGGCAAGGTCGACGTGATCTACACCAATACCGACAACAACGTGGTCTCGGCCTATGAAGCACTGGTCAAGGTCGGCAACGACGCCAAGATCCCGCTGGTGGCGTCCGACACCGACAGCGTCAAGCGTGGCGCCATCGCCGCCCTGGGCGTGAACTACTACGATCTGGGCCGCCAGACCGGCAAGGTGGTCGGCCGCATCCTCAAGGGCGACAAGCCCGGCGACATCCCCTCTGCCACCAGCAGCAAGCTGGAACTGTTCGTCAACACCGCCGCCGCGCAGAAGCAGGGCGTGACTCTGTCGCCCGAACTGGTGAGTTCAGCCAAGACCGTCATCAAGCAATAAGCAGGACCCGGCCTGAAGATCCCGCTGCCATGCGGGATCTGCTGTATCGGGCTGGGGCAGGATCAGTACGACACAGCACACCGATTTACCCCATAAGCGCATAACGGGCCCGCACGAGAGGAACGTCGAGGCCTGATTACCATGAAAGAGGAGAGGACCATGTTTGCAGTTTCCAAGTCACTGCGCGCCATCGCCGGCGCCCTGGCGCTGAGCGCCATCTGCGCTTCGGCGCTGGCGGCCGAGAAGGTGGTGGCCGTCACGTCCTTCGTCGAACACCCGGCGCTCGACGCCGTGCGTGACGGCACCAAGGACGAACTGATCGCCGAAGGCTTCGAGCCCGGCAAGAACCTGAAGTGGGAGTTCCAGAGCGCCCAGGCCAATGCCGGCACCGCCGGCCAGATCGCCAGGAAGTTCGTGGGCGACAATCCGGACGTGATCGTGGCCATCGGCACCCCCTCGGCACAGCCGATGGTGGCCGCCACCAAGACCATCCCCATCGTCTACTCGGCCATCGCCGACCCGATGGCCGCCCAGCTGGTCAAGGACTGGAAGCCCTCCGGCACCAACGTGACCGGCCTGTCGCACATGCTGGACCCGGTCAAGCAGGTCGAGATCATCAAGCGCGTGGTACCCGAGGCCAAGCGCGTGGGCGTGGTCTACAATCCGGGCGAAGCCAATTCCGTGTCGGCCTTGAACAACCTCAAGGGCGAGCTGCAGAAGGCCGGTCTGACCCTGGTGGAAGCCGCCGCCCCGCGTTCGGTGGACGTCGCCCCGGCCGCCAAGAGCCTCATCGGCAAGATCGACGTGATGTACACCACCACCGACAACAACGTGGTCTCGGTCTTCGAATCGCTGGCCAAGGTCTGCAACGATGCCAAGATCCCGCTGATCGCGTCGGACACCGGCAGCGTCAAGCGCGGTGCGATCGCAGCCCTGGGCGTGAACTTCTACGACATGGGCCGCCAGACCGGCAAGGTCGTGGCCCGTATCCTCAAGGGGGAGAAGGCCGGTGATATTGCCTCGTCGCCGGTCAAGAACCTGGAGCTGTACGTCAACACTTCCGCTGCCCAGAAGCAGGGCGTGACCCTGTCGCCGGAGTTCCTGAAGTCGGCCACCAAGGTGCTCAACTAAGCATGACCGCAGCCTGATCCGCCGGCCATGCACCGCCGGCGCCGCACCACCCGTGCTGCGCCGGCGCCATGCAGAAGACATTCGGCAGGGCGTACCGCGCCGTGCCGAATGTGTTTTTTTAAGAAAGTCCTTTTATGTCGCTGTATACCCTCCTGGGCGCGCTGGAGATCGGTCTGATCTTCAGTCTGGTGGCCCTCGGCGTGCTGATTTCCTTCCGCATCCTGGTGTTCCCTGACCTTACCGTCGATGGCAGCTTCCCGCTGGGCGGCGCGGTTGCCGCCACCATGATCGCAGCGGGCTACAATCCCTTCCTCGCCACCTTCGTGGCCCTGCTGGCCGGGGCACTGGCTGGTTTCATCACCGCCTGGCTCAATGTGCGCCTGAAGATCATGGACCTGCTGGCCAGTATCCTGATGATGATCGCGCTGTACTCGATCAACCTGCGTGTGATGGGCAAGCCCAACGTGCCGCTCATTTCCGAACCGACCATCTTCACCATCCTGCAACCGGACTGGATCCCCGACTACGTGGGGCGTCCGCTGATCCTGCTGGTGGTGGTGACTGCCGCCAAGCTGCTGCTGGACTGGTTCTTCTCTTCCGAGATCGGCCTGGCCATGCGCGCCACCGGCGCCAATGCCCGCATGGCACGCGCCCAGGGCATCGCGACCGGCCGCGCCACGCTGGCCGGCATGGCCCTGGCCAACTCGCTGGTGGCGCTGGCCGGGGCGCTCTTTGCGCAGACTCAGGGCGGCTCCGATATCTCCATGGGCATCGGAACCATCGTCATCGGCCTGGCCGCCGTCATCATCGGCGAGAACATCCTGCCGGCGCGTCGCCTGGTGTGGACCACGCTGGCGGTGATCCTGGGCGCGATCCTGTATCGCTTCTTCATTGCGCTGGCACTCAACAGCGATTTCATCGGCCTGCAGGCGCAGGACCTGAACCTGGTCACCGCCGTGCTGGTGATGCTGGCGCTGGTGCTGCCCATGGGCAAGCGCAAATTGAAACTGCTGAGAAAGAGAGCCTGAGATGTTGAAAGCCACCGATCTCAAGATCACCTTCAATCCCGGCACCCCCATCGAGAACCCGGCCCTGCGCGGCCTCTCGCTGGAAATCCCGACCGGCCAGTTCGTGGCCGTGATCGGTTCCAACGGCGCCGGCAAGTCCACCTTCCTCAATGCCATCTCCGGTGACCTGCTGGTCGATACCGGCAAGATCGAAATCGACGGCACCGACGTCTCCCGCAAGCAGGCGTGGGATCGCGCCGGCCTGGTGGCGCGCGTGTTCCAGGACCCGATGGCCGGTACCTGCGAGGCCCTGACCATTGAGGAGAACATGGCCCTGGCGATGGCGCGTGGGCGTCGTCGCGGCTTCAACTTCGCCATTCGCGGCAAGATGCGCGAGTTGTTCCGCGAGAAGCTGGCGATCCTGAACCTGGGGCTGGAAAACCGCCTCACCGACCGCATCGGCCTGCTCTCGGGGGGGCAGCGTCAGGCGGTGAGCCTGTTGATGGCCTCGCTGCAACCGTCGCGCATCCTGCTGCTGGATGAGCATACGGCGGCACTGGACCCCAAGACGGCGGCCTTCGTGCTGGAACTGACAGCCAAGATCGTGTCCGAAAGCAAGCTGACCACCATGATGGTGACCCACAGCATGCGCCAGGCGCTGGACTACGGCGACCGCACCGTGATGCTGCACCAGGGGCGCGTGGTGCTGGATGTGTCCGGGCCGGAACGCGCCGGTCTGGATGTGCCGGATCTGCTGAAGATGTTCGAGCAGACGCGTGGCGAGAAACTGGCGGACGACGCACTGCTGCTGGGCTGACCGCCTGCCAACGAAAACGGCTCCCTCGGGAGCCGTTTTTTTCATGCCGGTGACCGGCTTTCAGCTGCCGCCGTCATAGCCATTCTGCCGCCACGCTTCATACACCACCACCGCCACCGTATTGGAGAGATTGATGCTGCGATTGCCCGGCCGCATCGGCAGGCGGATGCGCTGTGCGGTGGGGAAGGATTCGCGGCGCTCCGGCGCCAGGCCGCGGGTTTCGGAGCCGAACACGAAGCTGTCGCCCGGACGGAAAGCCAGGCCCGCAAAGGGCGTGGAGCCATGCGTGGTCATGGCGAACATGCGTGCCTCGTCAAATTGCGGATCCGCGCGGCGATGGGCCAGGAAGCTGTCCCAATCCTTGTGCACCTGCATGTTGGCGTACTCGTGATAATCCAGCCCGGCACGCCGCATCTTGGCGTCATCGAGCGGGAAGCCGAGCGGCTCCACCAGATGCAGTTGCGCACCGGTATTGGCGCACAGGCGGATGATGTTGCCGGTATTGGGAGGGATCTCCGGCTCGACCAGGACGACGTGGAACAAAAAACTTCTCCTGCTGAAAAATGGATGGCCGGCTTCAGACCGGCAGGGTGCGCGCAAAGACCAGGTTGGTCACGCGCCGGGCGCCGTGCCGCTTGAGCACGATCGCTACTTCATTCAAGGTGGCCCCGGTGGTCATGACATCGTCGACGATGCCCACATGCAGTCCGCGCACCTGGTCCATGGCGGCGAAGGGCAGGGCGAATGCCGAGCGCACGTTGCGCACCCGGGCGCCCACCGGCAGGGCCGATTGCGCTTCGGTTTCCTTTTTGCGCTCCAGCAGGCGTGGATGTACCGGGATGTCCATGAGCTTGCCCAGCGGACGGGCGATCTCCAGTGCCTGGTTGAAGCCGCGCTCCTGCAGCCGCGCCAGGCCCAGCGGCACCGGGGCCAGCAGGGTCGGCATGGGCAGTTGCACATCACTGCCGGGTACCGGATTGCGACGGGTGGCATCGAAGATCAGGCGCGCCAGCAGCGGGGCCAGCCGCAGGTCGCCGCCGAACTTCAGGGCCAGCGCCAGCTGGTCGGACGGGGCGAAATAATCGGTGGCCACGATGGTGGCATCGAAAGCCGGGCGATCCTTGAGACAGGCGCCGCAACGCAACTCCTTGCCGGTCACCGGCATGGGCAGCGCGCACTGGATGCAGCGGCGGTGCTGGCGGGTGTAGAAGCGCTTGTGGCAGGGCGCGCACAGGGTCTCGCGCCCGGCAGCACCACACAGCGCGCAGGAGGACGGCAACAACTGCGGCACCTGCGCCAGCAAACGCTGCAGCCAGCCGGGGCCGGCGGGCTTGCCCTGTCGTGCCGGCTTGCCGCCGACGGCGCGATAGGCGGTGCCAGGCTTGGCCTGGGGCGATGCAGCAGCGGGTTTGGAGGATTTGAGATCCATGTGAGTGGCGCCCGGGGAAAATGGATTTCGACTAAACTACGCGCATTATCGCATCAGCCCCGTGGATCGGCGGCCCTCTGCTGGCCGCCCGAGCTTGCCACGCTGCTGCGCAGTCCATCTTCCTGTGTTCCATTGCCCATGTCCCTGCCGCCGCCTTCTGCCAGCGCCAAGCTGAGCGCTCCCATCGATCTGCCCCTGGTACGCCGCCGTTTCGGCGAACCCCGGCGCGTGGCCGAATCCGATTTCCTGCGCCGCGAAGTCTCGGCCCGCATGCAGGAGCGCCTGGCCCTGGTGAAAATCGCCCCGCGCGAAGTGCTGGACGCCGGATGCGGCGAAGGGGCCGACCTGCCGGTGTTGCAGAAGCGCTACCCCGAGGCGCAGGTGATCGGCCTGGACGGCGCCTATGGCATGCTGGCCAAGGCCGCCGACCACCAGCGCGGTGCGCAGACGGCCATGAACCGCCTGTTCGGTTCCATCAACAAGTGGCTAGGCTCCGGTCCGAATGCCGGCGGGCCGGAACTGGTCTGCGCCGACTTCGCCCGCCTGCCGTTGGCGGCCAATGCGCTGGACCTGGTCTGGTCCAACCTGGCCCTGCACTGGCATCCCCAGCCCGACCGCGTGTTTGCCGAATGGCGTCGCGTGTTGCGGGTGGAGGGCCTGCTGATGTTTTCCTGCTTCGGTCCCGATACCCTGCGCGAAGTGCGCAGCGCTTTCGAACAAATCGATCTTGCACCGCACACCTTGCCCTTCGTCGACATGCACGACTTCGGCGACATGCTGGTCAATGCCGGTTTTTCCACACCGGTGATGGACATGGAAACCATCACCGTGACCTACCAGACCCCCCAGCGCCTGCTGGAAGACGTGCGCGCCTGGGGCGGCAATCCACTCGAATCGCGGCGCCGCAGCATGATGAGTCGCAGCCAGTACCAGCGCCTGCTGGCGGCCTTCGAGGCCATGCGCAAGCCCGATGGCAAGATCCCGCTGAGCTTCGAAATCGTCTACGGCCACGCCTTCCGCCCCGTGCCCAAGACCACCGCGGCCGGCGAGAGCATCATTCGCTTCGAACGCCCGTCGCGATAGTCGTTTCTTCATATAAGGCTTAGTCGTCCAGCCCTATCCGGCCTGCCGGATAGTTGCTGTATCGTTACGCCCTGCCGCTCCCGGAAGAATCCTTCATTTCGCCGAAAAGCCACGTCCCTGGCCGTTGTCCGGGCAGTGTCAGGGCGTCCCGGAGAGGCCGGGAGCGCCACCGTTGTCAATGCGGCGGTGCGTGCTTGATCCATGGCGACGTTAGCCCTTATACTCAAATGGGTAAAAAAATTCACACAAAGAAATTCCAGTACGAACGAATAGCAAGAATAAATAAAGACCGCAGAACGGATAGCCACGGATAGCGTTCATCGCAAGACGACCCGGCAAGACCGGACCAGTCCGCATCCAGTGCGTGTTCCCTGCGGTGAGAAATAGAACTAGAAGCAGAGACAGAGACACGCTCGACCGACAATCATGCTGGCGAGGTGCCATGGAGACGCGGGAATGGATATTGAAGCGCAATTGTTCGATTGCGCCACGCCAACTGGCGTGGGTCTTCGCAATCCTTTGTACGGTTTCACTGACGGTCGCGCTGGGCTTCACGCTGCGCGGTGCATGGATCATCCTGATTTTTTCATTCATTGAACTGGTGGCGGTGGGCGCGGCCTTGCTGGTCTACGCCCGCCACGCCACAGATCGCGAAGTAGTAGTGCTGGCCGATCATGGCCTGGAGGTTGACGTGATCCAGGGCAGTCGCTCGCACCGCAGCAGCTTGCAGCTGCAGGGCATGCGCATCGCGTTTCCGGTCGGTCGCCAATCGCTGGTGGCGCTGGAAAGCCGGGGGCAGCGTGTGGAAGTAGGCCGGTTCATGAGCTTGTGGCAACGGCGCGCCTTCGCGCAGGAGCTGCAACGTGAGCTGGCCGCCAGGGGTGGCGGGATGGCAGCACTCTCATTCTTATAATTTTGGGCTTTTGAGGAAATCCATGAAACTTGCGAAGCGCCTTCAATCCTTGACCCTCGGTGCCTCGCTGCTGGCGGCCGGCTTGCCGGCCTGGGCAGTGGTGGATAGTCCGGGCGGACCGGCCGTGCTGCAGATGAATTTCCAGCCGCCGGTGACCAAGATCGCCGAGCAGATCTACGACCTGCACATCCTGATGCTCATCATCTGCCTGGTCATCTTCGTGGCCGTGTTCGGCGTGATGTTTTATTCCATCATCAAGCACCGCAAGTCGGTCGGCCACAAGGCCGCCAGCTTCCACGAAAGCACGACCGTGGAAATCGCCTGGACCGTGGTGCCCTTCCTGATCGTCATCGGCATGGCCCTGCCGGCCACCAAGACGGTGGTGGCGATGAAGGATACCTCCAATGCCGACCTCACCATCAAGGTCACCGGCATGCAGTGGAAATGGGGATATGACTACCTCAAAGGCGAAGGTGAAGGAATCTCCTTCCTCTCCAACCTGGCCACGCCGCGCGAGCAGGTCACCGATCCCAGTCTGAAGAAAAACGACAATTACCTCATTGAAGTCGACAACCCGGTCGTGGTGCCGGTCAACAAGAAGGTGCGCATCGTCACTACCGCCAATGACGTGATCCACTCCTGGACCGTCCCCGCCTTCGGCGTGAAGCAGGATGCGATTCCCGGCTTCGTGCGCGACACCTGGTTCCGCGCCGAGAAGATCGGCACCTATCGCGGCCAGTGCGTGGAGCTGTGCGGCAAGGATCACGCCTTCATGCCCATCGTGGTCAACGTGGTCAGCGAAGACGACTACAAGAAATGGGTGGACGGCAAGAAGAAGGAAATGGCCGCCAAGGCCGATGATCCCAACAAGGTCTGGACGGTGGACGAATTGAAGCAGCGCGGCGAGAAGGTCTATGCCGCCAACTGCGTGGCCTGCCACCAGGCCAACGGCAAGGGCGTGCCGGGTGCCTTCCCGGCGCTCGATGGCAGTGCCGTGGTCAACGGTCCCAAGGCGGACCAGATCCACCTCGTGCTCAACGGCAAGAACGCCATGCCGGCCTGGAAGGGTGTGTTGAACGACACCGAAATCGCCGCCGTGATCACCTACACGCGCAACAACTGGTCCAACAAGGCCCAGGAAAACATCGTGCAGCCGGCTGAAGTCCTGGCCGCCCGCAAGTAATCGTTTGGAGAACCGGACATGACTACCACCGTCGATCACGCCCCCGATCATTCCCACGATCACGGGCATGGGCACGCTCACGATGAGCACGCACACGACCACCCGCACGGCTGGCGCCGCTGGCTCTTCGCCACCAACCACAAGGACATCGGCACGCTCTACCTGTGGTTCTCGTTCACCATGCTGCTCTCGGGCGGGGTGCTGGCGTTGTTGATCCGGGCCGAGCTGTTCCATCCGGGCCTGCAGTTCTTCCGGCCGGAGTTCTTCAACCAGCTCACCACCATGCACGGCCTGGTGATGGTGTTCGGCGCGATCATGCCGGCCTTCGTGGGCTTTGCCAACTGGATGATTCCGCTGCAGATCGGCGCCTCCGACATGGCCTTTGCGCGCATGAACAACTTCTCGTTCTGGCTGCTGCCGCCGGCCGCGCTGCTGCTGGCCGGTTCCTTCCTGGTGCCGGGCGGTGCCACCGCAGCCGGCTGGACGCTGTATGCCCCGCTGTCGACCCAGATGGGACCCGGCATGGACATGGCCATCTTCGCCATGCACATCATGGGTGCCTCCTCCATCATGGGCTCGATCAACATCATCGTCACCATCCTCAACATGCGCGCGCCCGGCATGACGCTGATGAAGATGCCCATGTTCTGCTGGACCTGGCTCATCACCGCCTATCTGCTCATCGCGGTCATGCCGGTGCTGGCCGGCGCCATCACCATGACGCTCACCGACCGTCATTTCGGTACCTCCTTCTTCAATGCCGCCGGTGGCGGTGACCCGGTGATGTACCAGCACATCTTCTGGTTCTTCGGTCACCCCGAGGTCTACATCATGATCCTGCCGGCCTTCGGCATCGTCTCGCAGATCATCCCGGCCTTCGCCCGCAAGCCGCTGTTCGGCTATGCCTCGATGGTGTATGCGACGGCATCGATTGCAATCCTGTCCTTCATCGTCTGGGCCCACCACATGTTTACCACCGGCATGCCGGTGACCGCGCAGCTGTTCTTCATGTACGCCACCATGTTGATCGCCGTGCCCACCGGCGTGAAGATCTTCAACTGGATCGCCACCATGTGGCGCGGCTCCATGACCTTCGAGACGCCGATGCTGTTCTCGGTGGGCTTCATCTTCGTCTTCACCATGGGTGGCTTCACCGGGCTGATCCTGGCGGTCACCCCCATCGACATCCAGATGCAGGATACCTACTACGTGGTGGCGCACTTCCACTACGTGCTGGTGGCCGGTTCGCTGTTCGCGCTCTTCGCCGGTTACTACTACTGGGGCCCCAAGTGGACCGGCTTCATGTACAACGAATGGCGCGGCAAGTTCCATTTCTGGGCTTCGCTGATCACCTTCAACATCACCTTCTTCCCCATGCACTTCCTGGGGCTGGCAGGCATGCCGCGTCGTTATGCCGATTATCCGGCGCAGTTCACCGACTTCAACATGATCGCCTCCATCGGTGCCTTCGGTTTCGGGCTGTCGCAGGTGTACTTCCTGTTCTTCGTGGTGATCCCCTCGATCAAGGGGGGCAAGAAGGCCGAGGCCAAGCCCTGGGAAGGCGCGGAAGGACTGGAATGGACCGTGCCCAGCCCGGCGCCCTTCCACACCTTCGAGGAACCGCCGGTGGTGAAGTGAGCGCCAGTGGATAACACAAGTCATCGCAGCTAATGCAAAGGCAAGCCTCATGACCGAACGCAAGAAACCCAACAACCTGCGCACCGCCCTGCTGCTGGGGCTGGTGGCGCTGGCCTTCTTCGTCGGCATCTTCGTCAACCGCATCTGGTTCGCCCGATGAGCAGAGACGACGATCCGGCGGAGGAGGGCGCAGCACCCGGCCTGAACCGCGTGATGCTCAAGAAGCTCCTGGTGGTGGCGGTGCTGATGTTCGGCTTCGGCTACGCGCTCATTCCCGTCTATCGCAAGATTTGCGAGGTCACGGGCGTGAACTTCCTCACGCCCAAGGATGCAAGCGTGGAAGCGCCGGCCAATACGCAGATCGACAAGTCGCGCACCATCACCGTGGAGTTCGACGGCAATGCCCAGGGTCCGTGGCGTTTTCGTCCGACCGTGTCCAGCCTGCAGGTGCATCCGGGCGAGATGACCCAGGTCACCTATGAAGTGGTCAACACCCAGCCGCGCAATGTGGATGCCCAGGCCATCCCCAGCTATGCGCCGCTGCAGTCGGCGGCTTTCTTCAAGAAGGTGGAGTGCTTCTGCTTTACGCAGCAGACGCTGGGGCCGAATCAGGCCAAGCAGATGCCGGTGGTGTTCTACATCGATCCCAAGCTGCCCAAGGAGGTGACCACGATCACGCTGTCCTATACCTTCTTCGAGATCAACGGCAAGAACAAGACGGCGGGTTGAGAGGCCCGGAGGAGCTGGTGTGAACGATGAGCTGAAACAGGCCGCGCAGCGCAAGGCGTCGTTCGGCGCGACGATGAAGGCGGTGTTCTGGTCCTTCTTCGGCGTGCGCAAGCGCAAGGATTACGAGTCGGATGCGGCACGCCTGAATCCGGTCCACGTCATCATCGCCGGCATTCTCGGTGCGGCGATCTTCGTCGCCGTGCTGGTGAGCATCGTCAAGCTGGTGGTGCGCGGCGCCGCAGGTGGGTGAGCGTGACCGAAAAAGAGCATTAAGGAAAAGTGAATCCTGGATCGCAAGAGTATTTAATACAGCTTAATGCTCGTGTTTGCTGCTCTTGCCCCAGGCCAGAACAATCGGATTTCGTACCGGGAGAAGAACATGAGTTCTCAACAAGCCAAGGCGCCCCATTACTTCGTTCCAGGCCCGTCGCGCTGGCCGATGATGGCCGGCATTTCCATGCTCATCACCATGATCGGGGCCTCGGGTTGGGTCAATGGTCTGGCATGGGCACCGTACGTCAACATCCTCGGCATCCTGATGGTGCTGGTGGTGCTGTACTACTGGTTTGGCGATGCCATCGGCGAGTCCGAGTCCGGGCTCTACAGCGAGCGCATCGACCTGTCCTATCGCTGGAGCATGAGCTGGTTCATCTTCTCGGAGGTGATGTTCTTCGCCGCCTTCTTCGGTGCCCTGTTCTATGCGCGCAGCATCACCATGCCGTGGCTGGCCGATCTCGACCACAAGATGATCTGGCCCGACTTCACCGGCCAGTGGGGCAATGTCGGCCCGGCCGGTACGGTGGAGAATTTCACCACCATGGGGCCGTTCCCCATCCCGACCATCAACACCCTGCTGCTGCTGAGCTCGGGTGTGACGCTGACCATCTCGCACCACGCCATGCGCGCCGGACATCGTACCCGGACGGCGGTGTGGCTGTTCCTGACCATCCTGCTGGGCGCGGTGTTCATGGGCTTCCAGGCCTATGAATACATCCACGCCTACAGCGAGCTGAATCTCAAGCTCAGCTCGGGCATCTATGGATCGACCTTCTTCATGCTGACCGGCTTCCACGGTTTCCACGTGACCATGGGTGCGATCATGCTGTCGGTGGTGCTCTATCGCGTGCTGCGCGGGCACTTCACGCCCACCCATCACTTCGCCTTCGAAGGCGCGGCCTGGTACTGGCACTTCGTGGACGTGGTGTGGCTGGGGCTGTATGTGGTGGTGTACTGGTTGTAAGGCGGGCACGCCTTCTGCAATGACAAAGCCGCACCTCGGTGCGGCTTTTTTATGCGATGCGTACGATGCGTGGGGAGGAGCTCAGCGGATGCCGGTCGGCTGTATCCAGCCCAGCTTGTAGCTCAGCAGGATGAAGAGGAACAGCGCCACCGAGAAGCCGACCCGCAAGGTGAGCGCCTGGACGGTGCGGTTGCTGCGGCCCTTGTCGCGCATGAGAAAGATCAGTGCCGAGGCCAGGCTGGCCAGGATCAGGATGAAGGCGATGGCGACGACGATTTTCATGAGGATGCAATCCTGTCTCCGAAGGCGTGCATGCGGTATGCTGCGACGCTGGTGTGTATGTGATTTTTCTTGTCCCGTGTGCGCTTCATTGTAAGGCCAAACTTCATCGATGCCGACCCGATTCGTTTTTCGCCTCATTCCGTTTTGCGCCACGCTGATCGTGGCTGCCGCCGGGTTTGCACTGGGCCAGTGGCAGACCCATCGTGCCGAAGAAAAACTGGCGCTGCAGCAGCGCATGCAGGCGCGTGGCAGCCAGGCGCCCCTGGTGGCGCTGCCTGCCGATGCAGGCGATGCGGAGTTCCGCCACATCCGCCTGCGCGGCCGCTTCCTCCCGCAGTGGACGCTCTACCTGGAGAACCGCCCCTACAACGGCGCCGTGGGCTTCCATGTGCTCACGCTGTTCCAGCCCGAGCACAGTACGCAAGCCGTGGTCGTGGTGCGTGGCTGGGCGCCGCGTGATGCGGCCGAGCGCACCCGTGTGCCGCAGGTGCCGCCTCCGTCGGGCGTGACCGAGGTGGACGGCATCCTGCGCCGGGATGCCGGGCATGTCCTGCAACTGGGAACAGCCGATGCACCGCGTCCTCAAGCCATCCTGCAAAATCTGGATCTGCCGGCCCTGGCCAAGGCCAGCGGCCTGCCGCTGGCACCGCTGGTGATCGAGCAGGGCGGGGCGGCAGGCGACACCCTGGTGCGCGACTGGCCGGCCCCTTCGCTGGGCATCGATCGTCATCGTGGCTATGCCGTGCAGTGGTATGCGCTGGCGGGGATGGCCCTTCTTTTTTTCATCGTGACAGGATTCAAACGTGGTCGTCATGACAAAGCCTGATATTTCGCAATCGCCTCAAGCCACCGCCCAGGACGAGGCGCGTCGTCGCCGCAGCGGCCGCTGGAAGATGCTGGCGGTGCTGGCCGTGTGCGCCGCACCGCTGATCGCTTCCTATCTGACCTATTACGTGATCAAGCCGCAGAGCCGCAACAACTATGGCGCGCTGATCGATCCACGCCAGTATCCCATCCCCGATCTCGGCAGCAGCGCCATTGATGGCGGCCCGGCCCGGCTGCAGGATTACAAGGGCAAGTGGGTGATGCTGCAGGTCGATGGCGGCGACTGCGACGAGCCCTGCCAGAACAAACTGCTGACCATGCGCCAGCTGCGGCTCATGCAAGGCAAGGAAATGGACCGCATCGAACGGGTGTGGCTGGTCACCGACCGCGTACCGATTGCGACCCTGCTCCTGCGCGAATTCGACGGAACCGATATCCTTCGGGTTGACGCCGGCAAATTGCAGTCCTGGTTGCCGGTCGATGCCGGGACCTCGGCGCGCGACCACATCTATCTGATCGACCCGCTGGGCAACCTGATGATGCGCTTCCCCAAGGACCCCGACCCCGGCAAGATGAAGAAGGACATTTCCAAGTTGCTGCGCGCTTCCTCCATCGGCTGATGCCGCGTGGAGGCGAGTGTGTGGTGACGCAAGTTTGACTCAAGATGAATGCAACGACGCTGATACAACTGGGCCTGACCGGGCTCGTGGTCGCCCTGATTCCGCTGGCGCTGGTGTGGCGCGCCCAGGGTGTGGTCAACAAATACCGCAAGCTGGTGTGGGTGACGCTGTTCTTTACCTTCGACCTGATCATGTTCGGCGCCTTCACGCGCCTGACCGATTCGGGCCTGGGCTGCCCTGACTGGCCGGGCTGTTACAGCCACGCCAATCCGCTCCTGGCGCATGAACACATCAATGCCGCAGAAGAGGCCATGCCCTTTGGTCCGGTGACCTGGGCCAAGGCCTGGATCGAGATGATCCATCGCTATTTCGCCATGGCCGTGGGTTTCCTCATCATCGTGCTGATGGTGGTGGCGTGGCGGCGCTGGATGCGCTCGGGCAAGACCGAACTGCAGTTCCGTCCGTGGTTCCCGACGGCGCTGCTGGGCTTCGTCTGCCTGCAGGGGGCCTTCGGTGCCTGGACCGTGACCATGAAGCTGCAGCCGATCATCGTCACCACGCATCTGCTGCTCGGACTGACTCTGCTGGCCATGCTGACCTGGCTGGCAGCGCGGCAGGAGCCGCATGCAGCGGTCTCGGCGGGCGGACGCGCACTGATCGTGCCGGCCACCGTGGGGGCCGCGCTGCTGGGCTTGCAGATCGCGCTGGGCGGCTGGGTCAGCACCAATTACGCGGCGCTGGCCTGCTCCGACTTCCCGCTGTGCAATGGCAAGCTGGTGCCGGACATGGATTTCGAACATGGCTTCACGCTCTGGCGCCACCTTGGCATGACGGCCTCCGGCGATTACCTGCCGGTCGAAGCGCTGACCGCCATCCATTGGGTGCATCGCAGTTTTGCCTTTGTCGTCATCTTGTATGTTGTATGGCTGGCACACCGGGCGCTGCGCGAGGAGGGCTTGCGCAAGACCGGCCGCTGGATGCTGACGGTGCTGGGTTTGCAGCTCTGTACTGGACTGGCGACCATCTATCTGAACTGGCCGCTGGCCATTGCCGTGCTGCATAACGGCGGCGCGGCGCTGCTGGTCATCCTGATGGTCATGTTAAACTACAAGGTCCGTTACGCACCCTCCGGCCTGGCCGCCGCTGCTCCACCAGCATCCGCCCGGCCCGTCACGCCATGACCACATTGACCGCCCAACCCAACCGCATCGCCCAGTACTGGGCACTGACCAAGCCGCGTGTGACGCAGCTGGCGGTGTTCTGTGCCGTGATCGGCATGTTCCTCTCCACGCCCGATCTGCCGGACTGGCGCAAGGTCGTCTTCGGCACCTTGGGGATCTGGCTCCTGGCCGGTGCGGCCTTCGCCATCAACTGCCTGGTCGAGCGCGAGATCGATTCGCGCATGGCCCGCACCGCCCGCCGTCCGATGGCGCGCGGCGAGATCACGGTGGGCCAGACCCTGGTGTTCTCCGGCGTGCTGGGCGGCCTGGGCATGTGGGTGCTGTACAACCTGGTCAATCCGCTGACCATGTGGCTGACCTTCGCCACCTTCGTCGGCTACGCCATCATCTACACCATCATCTTGAAACCGGCGACCTCGCAGAACATCGTCATCGGCGGCCTGGCCGGTGCCATGCCGCCCGCGCTGGGCTGGGCGGCCATGGCCAATGACGTGCCGATGCAGGCCTGGGTGCTGGTGATGATCATCTTCATCTGGACCCCGCCGCATTTCTGGGCGCTGGCTATGTACCGCCGCGACGACTACGCCAAGTCCGGCCTGCCGATGCTGCCCATCACGCATGGCATGGAGGTGACCAAGCTGCATATCCTCATGTACACCATCGCACTGCTGGCGGTGAGCATGCTGCCCTTTGCCATCGGCATGAGCGGGCTGATCTACCTGGGCTCGGCCATTGTGCTGGGGGCGATCTTCTTTTGGTACTCGTGGCAGATCTACCGTCACTACACCGACCTGATCGCGCGCAAGGCCTTTGCCTATTCCATCATCTATCTGTCCATCCTGTTTGCGGTGTTGCTGGTGGACCATTACTTCCTGTTCCGCAGTTTCTGACCTCATGAAAAGATTCTTCTCGGCGCTGCTGCTGGCCGCTTGCGCGACGCTGCTGGCGGCTTGCGGGCCCTCCAAACCTGAACTGAAGTTCAACAATACCGATGTCACCGGGCTGGACTATGCGCGCGATTTCGCGCTCACCGACCACACCGGCAAGCCGCGCACCCTGGCCGATTTCAAGGGCAAGGTGGTGGTGATGTTCTTCGGCTATACCCAATGTCCGGACGTCTGTCCGACCACCATGGTGGAGATGTCCAACGTGATGAAGGAACTGGGTCCGGATGCGGACCGCGTGCAGGTCCTGTTCGTCACCGTTGACCCCGAGCGCGATACCCAGGAAGTACTGGCGCAATACGTGCCTGCCTTCGACAAGCGCTTCCTCGGACTGCGTGGTGACCTGCAACAGACCGAGAAGGTGGCCAAGGAATTCAAGGTGTTCTACCAGAAGGTGCCGGGCAAGCAGCCGGGCAGCTATACCATGGACCACACCGCCGGCAGCTACGTCTTCGATCCGCAGGGCCATATCCGGCTGTTCGTCAAGCACGGCCAGGGTCCGCAGACGCTGGCGCATGACATCAAGCTGCTGCTCTCGTGATGCTGCGGGAAAAGGGATAAAAAAGGGATAAAAAAGAGATAAACGATATAAATCGTTTGGATGAAAAGAAAGGCGCCCGAGGGCGCCTTTCTTGTTGGTGCTGCTGAACCGGTCTGAAGAATCGAAGAATCGATCAGGAGTAAGCCTGCAGCGCGGTCTTCATCTTCTTCAGCGCCACTGCCTCGATCTGGCGGATACGTTCGGCCGAGACGCCGAACTCGTCGGCCAGCTCATGCAGGGTCGCACCCGAGCCATCGTCATTGGCCAGCCAGCGGGCTTCGACGATACGGCGCGAGCGGTCATCCAGCTTGGACAGGGCGGCTTCCAGGCCTTCGGACTGCAGGCGGTCGTACTGCTTGGCCTCGATCACGCGGGTCGGTTCCGAATTGTCGGAGGACAGGTAGGCGATGGGCGCGAACTTGTCATCGTCGTCATCGGTGGGCGACTCCAAGGCGATATCGCGACCGGAGAGACGGGTTTCCATCTCGATGACTTCCTCGCGCTTGACGTCCAGGGTCTTGGCCAGGGCCTCCACCTGGGCCGGGGTCATCGCGTCCAGACCTTCCTTGTGGCTGCGCAGGTTGAAGAACAGCTTGCGCTGGGCCTTGGTGGTGGCGACCTTCACCAGACGCCAGTTCTTCAGGATGTACTCGTGGATCTCGGCCTTGATCCAGTGCATGGCATAGGACACCAGGCGCACGTTCTGGGCCGGGTCGAAGCGCTTGACGGCCTTCATCAGGCCGATGTTGCCTTCCTGGATCAGGTCGGCATGCGGCAGGCCGTAGCCCAGATAGCCTCGGGCGATCGACACCACCAGACGCAGGTGTGACAACACCATTTTCTGGGCCGCGCCCAGGTCGTTCTTTTCACGCAGGTCACGCGCCAGCTTGACCTCTTCCTCGTGGGTCAGCATGGGCAGGCGGTTCACTGCCGAGATGTACGCGTCGATGTTGCCCAGGCTGCCGGAAAAACCCAGCGCGAGTGCATTGGACTCGGCAGGCATGAGTGCAGTTTGTGCAGACGCAGATTTCATGGATTCTCCTTGGTTCCTTTGCGGAAACGGTTGAAACGGTAGGAAGCAGAGGCTTCGGTGACCAGGGGCGATGTTCCCGACTTCCCTGGTGCGGCCACGCGGGCCGGTACTGTTTGATGCAGTGCTCCACGAAAACTGGAGCAATTCGATAAGGTATTCTAGCACTCGTCACCCCGGAGTGCTAATAGCATGATGGTGATGGGTCAATAGTGCAATCCTATTGCTTTTCAGCCAATCATTGCATTCCATTCCCTTTATATTAGTCGCCTTTGGGCGACAAAAGTTGCGATCGGGGTCAAAAGGAGGCCAGAAACTTGTAACACTTTTTTGCAGCGCGCAAGATGAAGACAAACGGACGCGGCAGACCTGCCAGGACGACAGGAACGGGCATTGGCCCGATGGCAGCTCGTCATCTGACGAGCTTGCTGCTGTTTAGAAGACGCGGGGAGGGCAAGTTTATTGTTGGCGATGGGCTGGCCCGATAGAATTTCTCGCCAGAAAGTCCAAAGCCCGCAACAGCGGGCTTTGTCCTCAATTTACAGGGGCACGACCAATTGCCTGGAAAACCCCTGTCTCTATGGCGGCGAGTATAGCACCCGACGCACTTCACTTTCAACCGGCTCACGGCATGCTGAAACACCTCACTGCAGCTCGCTTGTCCACTCTCCAGCGCTTCTTCCTCACGACTTCGCACGGCGATACGCTCGGATGTTATGCCTGGACCCAGGCGGTTGCCGCTGGCATGTTGCCGCTGCTGGCCGATGTCGAGGTATCGCTGCGCAATGCCGTGCACGGTGCGTTGTCGCGTCATTACGGCGCGCGCGATTCCTTTGGCTGGATGATGCCCAGACCGAATCCGGCGCACGCCGTCAATCCCGCCGCTCCTCCGATGCTGCCGCCGGTGCACAAACTGAGTTCGAGATCCCGTGATGATGTGGTCTGTGCGATCGACAAAGTCAAAGGCAGGAAACCATCTGCCCATGTCGTCACCCCGGATGACGTGGTGGCGACATTGCCCTTTGGATTCTGGGAGGTGCTCATCGGCGCGCTCGCGCATCACGCGCAGCCAGCAGGGTTGCAGGCGGCGATCCTGGCGGCAGTCTTTCCGCATGCGCCAGATACGCAGGCTTTCCCCTATGACAGTGCTGCGTTCAGGAAGCGGGTGGTCGCTCTGCTCAAGCGGATACGCGACGTACGCAACCGCATCGGGCACCACGACGCCATCTGGACGATTCCTGAATTCGACCGTTTTGGCGTCCTGGGTCTTATCCCGCGTCGGCCCAGGCAAACCGTCAACAGCCTGCGTCTACTCGTCGATAACCTGTTCTGGTTTGCCGGCTGGATCGACCCGGTGATCTCTCTGCACTTGCGCAAGAGCGACCACTGGTGGTCATTGCAGGCCTTGCTCGACCGGCAGGCACTGGCGATCTATCGTCGTTGCGCCGGCGGTGCCGGCACCTATCGGCTAGTGCTGGACAGTGCAACACCGCCCGGCCATGGCAAGCATCGCATGACCAAGGGCAAGCGTACCCTGTCTCGCGTCCGACGTGACATCACGCGTTATTTCTTCTGATCGGTGCAACGAGAGCCCTTGCACCTCAAGCCTTCCTGGCCAACTGCCTGCGTACCGACAGCATCGCCCCGAACAAGCCCAGCAAGCCGCTGGCGGCCAGCAGCAGGCCGATGGCCATGGGGCTGGGCAGGGCCAGCTGGAATTCCGAGGCATAGAGGTGGGCAAAGTCCAGAATGGCTGCATTGAGCGGCTGCTGCGCCGCCACCACCAGCCCCAGCGCCACCAGACCCGCACACAGACCCAGCAAGGCGCCGGTGTAGTAGAACGGACGATAGATGAAGGAATTGGTCGCCCCGAACAAGCGCGAGACCTCGATTTCGTCGCGCTGCGTCATCACCTGCAGACGGATGGTGTTGAACACCACCGCCACCACCACCGCACCCAGCGTCATCCCCAGGAACAGCAGTACCAGCCGCAGGATGCGCAGCAGCGCCGCCAGCCGCTTGACCCATTCGGAATCGATCTGCACGGTATCCACGCCCGGCTGCTTCTTCAGCTGCTGGGCAATGTCATCCACGCGGGTGGCATTCATGGCGTTCTCGAAGCCCGGCAGGCGCACCACATAGCCGTCCGGTAGCGGATTGCTGCCCAGCGTGTTGAGCACGTCGGCCAGCCCGGTCTTGCTCTTCAAGGCATCGAACGCCTTCTCGCGCGGGATGAACTCGACCTTGCCGTTGGTATTGCTGTCCTTCAACACCTGACTGATGGTCTTGCCCACCGCCAGGGCAGCCTCGCGGCTGGCATCGGGCTTCATGAAGAGGCTGATCTCCGGCTCCACCGACATCTGGTCCGAGATCGGCCGCACATTTTCCAGGGCCGACAGGCCCGCAAAGGGCAGCGCCAGCGCAATCGAGACCACCAGCACGTTGAGCACGAAATTGCCGGGCGAGCGCAGCAGGTGGCGCAGCGCATCGGCGATGGCGGCAAGATGCTGTCCGAGCCAGTTCATGACGATACCTCCACGGGATTGGCGACGCCGTTGTGCCAGCCATCGACGATGCGGCCACGGTCCAGATAGACGATGCGGTCGGCACCGGTGAGAAAAGTCTCGTCGTGGGTCGAAATCAGGCAGGTCACGCCCACTCCGTGGAAGGATTTCAAGGCCGCCAGCACCTTGTTGGCATTGGCGCGATCCAGGTTGGCGGTGGGTTCGTCGGCCAGGATGATCTGCGGTCGGTTGACGATGGCGCGCGCAATGGCCACCCGCTGCTGCTCGCCCCCGGAGAGCTCCAGCGGTTCGCAGCGCGCCTTGTCCAGCAGATCGACCTTGTCCAGCGCGGCGCGGGCGCGCTTTTCGGCGTCCGGGCGGGAAGAACCGGTCACGATCAGCGGCAGCATCACGTTGGCCAGCAGATTGCGGTCCAGCAACAGTTTCTGTTGCTGGAAGATCAGGCCCAGGTTGCGTCGCAGATAGGGCAGCCCGGAAGGCTTGAGCCCCACGATGTCGGTCCCGCTGACGGTGAGCTTGCCCGAGGTGGGCCGCTCGATGGCCGCGATCATCTTCAGCAGGGTGGATTTGCCGGCGCCGGAAGGGCCGGCCAGGAAGATCAATTCGCCCTTCTTCACCGACAACGTAATGTCGCGCAGGGCATAGACCTCGCGCGCGTATTGCTTGGAAACCCGGGTAAATTCAATCATCGGTTCAACTCAGGAGGGCATCGACGAATTCGGTGGCGTTGAAGGCCTGCAGATCTTCGATCTGCTCGCCCACGCCGATGAAATACAGCGGCACCGGGCGGGTCTTGGCGATGGCGGCCAGGATGCCGCCCTTGGCCGTGCCATCCAGCTTGGTCACCACCAGGCCGGTCAGCCCCAGCGCATCATCGAAGGCCTTGACCTGGGCCAGGGCGTTCTGGCCGGTATTGCCGTCGATGACCAGCAGCACTTCGTGCGGCGCCGAGTTCATCGCCTTGGCAATGACCCGTTTGATCTTCTTGAGTTCATCCATCAGGTGCAGTTGCGTGGGCAGGCGACCAGCGGTGTCGACCATCACCACATGGGTGCCGCGCGCTTGTGCCGAGTGCACCGAGTCATAGGCCACGGCGGCCGGATCGCCGGATTCCTGGGCGATCACCTGGACGTTGTTGCGCTCGCCCCAGACCGCCAGCTGCTCGCGGGCGGCGGCGCGGAAGGTGTCGCCGGCGGCCAGCAATACCGACTGACCATGCGCCTGCAGGTGCAGCGCCAGCTTGCCGATGGTGGTGGTCTTGCCGGCGCCGTTGACACCGGCAATCATCATCACCAGCGGCTTCTCGCGACCCAGCACCAGCGGCCGCTGCAGGGGTTGCAGCAGGTCGATGAGCAGGGCGCGCAAGGCGGTACGCACCTGGGCGGCTTCGGTCAGGCGCTCGTTTTTGACCTTTTTCTTCAGTTCGTCCAGCAGCCAGCGGGTGGCCTCGACCCCGGCGTCCGACATCAGCAGGGCCGATTCCAGCTCTTCGTACAAATCTTCATCAATGCGCGCACCCACGAACAGCGTGGTCAGATTGCTCGACGTCTTGGATAGCCCCGCCTTGAGGCGCGACAGCCAGGAGCGCTTGGCCTCAGGGGCAGGCTCCGGAGCGGCCACGATCTCGACTTCCTCGGCCTGCTCTTGCACAACAGGCTCTGGCGCGGCCAGCGCTTGCGGCGCGGGTTCGGGCGCCACGACAGGGGCCGTAACGACAGGGGGGATGACAGGGGCAGCCGTGACGGGAGGGGGCACGACCGGTTGCGGCGCGGGTGCGGGCTCGGCCTGGGCCTCGGGCGGCAGCGCGGGTTGCGCTTCCGGTTTGGGTTTTCTCTTGAAGAAACTGAACATCGGATGGCGGATAGGCTGGATGGTAGCTGCGGCCGGGGCGGGGCAGGGCGGGACGGCAGGCGCGTGGCTGCCCTGACAACCGCAGTGGACAGGTTACAATTGCCCTTCCACAAGCCCCGCGCATGGCCGCCAGGGTCAATGAATCCAGCATTTTATCAGAGCACAGCCCATGAAATTGAAGATCCGAGCCCTCCTGGCCACCGCCCTGTTGAGCCTGCTCGCCACCACGGCGACGCAGGTGCGGGCCGCGCCGGCGCAAGAGTTCGTGCTGGCCAATGGCATGAAGGTGGTCGTCAAGGAAGACCGGCGCGCGCCCACGGCGGTGCAGATGGTCTGGTACAAGGTTGGCAGCATCGATGAACTCAATGGCACCACGGGTGTATCGCACGCGCTGGAACACATGATGTTCAAGGGCACGAAGCACCACAAGGTCGGCGAATTCAGCCGTCTGGTGGCCGAACTGGGCGGGCAGGAAAACGCCTTCACCGCCAATGACTTCACCGCTTACTTCCAGCAGATCGAAAAGAGCCACCTGGAAAAGGTAATGGCCCTGGAAGCCGACCGCATGGCCAACCTGCAGTTCGACGCCAATGAATTCGCCAAGGAAATCCGCGTCATCATGGAAGAGCGCCGCTGGCGCACCGATGACCAGCCCATGGGCCTGCTCAACGAAGCCCTGAACGCCGCCGCCTGGACCGCCCATCCCTATCACCATCCGGTCATCGGCTGGATGGACGACCTGCAGCACATGCGCGTGCAGGATATCGCCAGCTGGTACCGCCAGTGGTATGCCCCCAACAATGCCACGCTGGTCGTGGCCGGTGATGTCGATGCCCAGCGTGTGCTGGCCCTGGCCAAAAAATATTTCGGCAAGATTCCTTCTCACCCCTTGCCCCGCGGCAAGCCGCAGAACGAGCCCGAGCAGCTGGGCCTGCGTCGCGTCACCGTCAAGGCCCCGGCCGAGAATCCGTATGTGGTGATGGCCTGGAAGGTCCCGGCACTGCGCCATGTGGAAGCCGACCAGGACGCCTACGCCCTCGATGTGCTCTCCGCCGTGCTGGATGGCTATGACAATGCCCGCCTGACGGCCAACCTGGTGCGCACCGCCAGCCAGGCCACCGCAGTGGGCGCCAGCTACAGCGGCGTGGCGCGCGGCCCGGTGCTGTTCACGCTGGAAGGCAGCCCGGCCAATGGCGTGACCACCGAACAGCTCGAGGGCCTGCTGCGCGCCGAGGTCCAGCGCATCGCCAGTGAAGGCGTGTCCGAACAGGAACTGCAGCGCGTGAAGACGCAACTGATCGCCTCCCAGGTCTACAAGCGCGATTCCGTCTTCGGCCAGGCCATGGAGATCGGCATGATGGAAACCACCGGCCTGGGCCAGAAGAACATCGACCGCATCATCGACCGCTTGAAAAGCGTGACCGCGGCCCAGGTGCAGGCGGTTGCACAAAAATACTTCAAGGACGATACGCTCACCGTCGCCACGCTGGTGCCCCTGCCGCTGGACGGCAAGAAGCCCGCCGCGCCGCCGCCGGGCCTGCTGCATTGAGGATTGACGTTTTTTGCACCATTAAGCCGGGCTCAATGCTGTATTGAATGGCATTAACGCCAGCTTAATGGTGTACCCAAGTCGCTGAGTTCTTCCTGATCGATCGGCTTCTGTTCTTTACGGAGAAAACCATGCCCGTCATCGTCGTCGCCAATCCCAAGGGAGGCGTAGGCAAGACCACCCTGGCCACCAACCTGGCCGGTTATTTCGCCAGTCTTGGCCATGCCGTCATGCTGGGCGACATCGACCGCCAGCAATCCTCGCGTGCCTGGCTGTCGATCCGTCCGGAACAGGCACGCCCCATCAGTACCTGGGACATCAACGAGGACTACGTTGCCAAGCCCCCCAAGGGCAGCACCCACGTGGTGCTGGACACGCCCGCCGGGCTGCATGGCTGGCGTCTGAACGATACCCTCAAGCTGGCCGACAAGATCCTGGTACCGTTGCAGCCCTCGATCTTCGACATCCTGGCCACGCAGGATTTCCTGCGCCGCCTCGCCGCTGAAAAGGCGGTGCGCGAGGGCGAGATCGAGGTCGGCATCGTCGGCATGCGCGTCGATGCCCGTACCCGTTCGGCCGAGCAGCTGCAACGTTTCATCGAGGGGCTGAAGCTGCCGGTGCTGGGCCATCTGCGTGACACCCAGAACTATGTGCAACTGGCCGCCCACGGCCTGACCCTGTGGGATATCGCACCCTCTCGCGTGCAGCGCGATCTCGACCAGTGGCAACCCATCCTCGATTGGATCGCCGGCCAGCCGGCCCCTGACCAGGCCGCATGACAGCACGCATGCAGCCTCGCTTTCGATTGTCCTCTTCCATGAAAAAAACCTTCTCTCTCCTCTTGCTCCCGCTGGCCCTGTTGGCCAGCGCGCCCGCCTCGGCAGCCCTGGCCATCCAGTCCTGGACCCAGCCTGACGGCGCGCGCGTGCTGTTCGTGGCCAACCACGCCATCCCCATGCTGGATGTGAGCGTGCAGTTCGATGCCGGCCAGCGCCGCGATCCCGCCGACAAGGCCGGCCTGGCCGAGCTGACCGTGGCCAGCCTGACACGCGGCGTGGAGGCCGCCGACGGCGCGCCTGCCCTGAGCGAAGCGCAGATCCTGGACGGCTTTGCCGATGTTGCCGCCCAGCAGCAGGGCGGCGCCGGGCAGGACCGCGCGGGGGTGAGCCTGCGCACCCTGTCCTCGCCCGCCGAACGTGATGCCGCACTGGGCCTGCTGGGCCGCATGCTGGCCCATCCTGCTTTCCAGCAGGCCGGTCTTGAGCGTGACCGCGCACTGGCCATCGCCAACCTCAAGGAAGAGCTGACCAAGCCCGAAGCCATCGCCGAAAAAGCCTTCATGGCAGCGGCCTACGGTCGTCATCCCTATGCCGTCGAGGCCAGCGAAGCCAGCCTGCAAGCCATTACCCGCGAGGACCTGCTGGCTTTCCATCGCGCCCACTATGTGGCCAATCGCGCCGTCATCGCCTTGATCGGCGACATCAGCCAAGCGCAGGCGCGCGCCATTGCCAGCGCCCTCACGCGCGAGCTGCCGCAAGGTGCAGCCTTGCCGGCGCTGCCGCCGGTGACCGCGCCCAAGGGCGGGGAGCAGCGTATCGCCCATCCGGCCTCGCAATCGCACATCCTCATCGGTGCGCCGGCCATCCAGCGCGGCGACAATGATTTCTTCGCGCTGACCGTGGGCAACTATGTGCTGGGCGGTGGCGGCTTCGTCTCGCGCCTGACCGATGAAGTGCGCGAGAAGCGTGGCCTGAGCTACAGCGTCTACAGTTATTTCTCGCCCCTGGCCCAGCCCGGTCCCTTCCAGATCGGCCTGCAGACCAAGAAGGAACAGACCGCCGAAGCCCTGCGCGTGACCCGCGCCACGCTGGACAAATTCCTCCAGGAAGGACCAACAGCTGCCGAACTGAAGGCCGCCAAGGACAACCTCGCCGGTGGCTTCGCCCTGCGCATCGACAGCAATGCCAAGCTGCTGGAAAACCTCGCGGTGATCGGTTTCTACGGTCTGCCGCTGGACTACCTGGACCACTGGATCGAGCGCATCCGTGCCGTGAGCGTGCAGGACGTGCGCGCGGCCTTCCGCAAGCATGTGCATCCGGACGAGTTGTCCACGGTCATCGTCGGCGCAGCCGCCGAGTAAATCATTTACCTCATTTCATTTACCTCATTTGACATCGGCGGTCCCGCGCCGCCCGCAGCAAGGAAAGTCATGCGCAAGAGCAGTCCCCCGCGATCCGGTCCCGCCGCTGGCGGCAAGCCGTCCAAGCCCGTCAACCGTGGCCCGCATCAGGTACGCATCATCGGCGGCCAGTGGAAGCGCACGCCGTTGCCGGTGCTCGATGCCGAGGGCCTGCGCCCCACGCCGGACCGCGTGCGCGAGACCGTCTTCAACTGGATCACCCACCTGATCGACGGGCAGTGGGAGCAGGTGGCCTGCCTGGATCTGTTCGCCGGTTCCGGCGCGCTCGGTTTCGAGGCCGCCAGCCGGGGCGCGCGCCGCGTGGTGATGGTGGAAAACAGCGCGGCTGCCGTGCGCCAGCTGGAGTCCAATCGCGACAAGCTCAAGGCCGAGGCACTGGTCATCGTGCGCGGCGATGCCCTGGCCGCCGTGCACAATGCCGCCGGCCGCGAGGCTGCCGGCTACAGCCTGGTCTTCATCGATCCGCCGTACCACCAGGGCTGGCTGGAAAAAGTGTTGCCGGCGTGCATGCCTTTGCTCACGCCGTCCGGATTGATCTACGTGGAAGCCGAGTACCCATTGCAAGGCGAAGACGCGCCGGCCTGGATGCAGGACTGGGAAGTGGTGCGCGCCGACAAGGCCGGCATGGTCTTCTATCATTTATTGCAACGCAAAAGCGCTACCCAAATTGAGGCATAATGCGCCTTCTGATTCAATAGCCGGAGAGGAGACACCATGGTCACAGCCGTATATCCGGGGACATTCGATCCGTTGACGCGAGGACATGAGGACCTGGTCCGCCGCGCATCGGGGTTGTTCGACAAGCTGGTCGTGGGCGTAGCCGACAGCAAGAACAAGAAGCCCTTCTTCTCGCTCGAAGAGCGTCTGTCGATTGCCAATGAAGTGCTGGGGCACTACCCCAACGTGCAGGTGGAGAGTTTCTCGGGCCTGTTGAAGGATTTCGTGCGCCAGAACAATGCCCGCGTCATCGTGCGCGGCCTGCGTGCGGTGTCGGACTTCGAATACGAATTCCAGATGGCCGGCATGAACCGCTACCTGTTGCCGGACGTGGAAACGCTGTTCCTGACTCCGTCTGACCAGTACCAGTTCATCTCCGGCACCATCGTGCGCGAGATCGCCCAGCTGGGGGGGGACGTGTCCAAGTTCGTGTTCCCGTCGGTGGAGAAATGGCTCAAGGAAAAGATCGCCAAGCAATGATGTTTCAAGCAAGAGAGGTGCGGCAATGGCACTGATGATTACCGACGATTGCATCAACTGCGACGTCTGCGAACCGGAATGTCCCAACGAGGCCATTTACATGGGGCCGCAGATCTACGAGATCGATCCGGACAAATGTACCGAATGCGTGGGACATTTCGAGGAACCGCAGTGCCAGCAGGTCTGCCCGGTCGCGTGCATTCCCTTCAACCCGGCCTGGCGCGAGAGCCCCGAGCAGTTGATGGAGAAGTACGAACGCCTGCAGGCCCAGGCCAAGCGCAGTTGAGTCTGCACACCTGGCGGTGCTGCCAGGAAATGCCGTTCAGTGCTGCACTGAACGGCATTTTGATTTGGTGAATGCTGCTGCGCGCAGCATTCAACCTGCATGAATACTCGCTATCAGCGCCGACCATGCCAAGCCTGTTGCGGCGCAAGTAGAGTAGGCAGGTTTCCGGACTTTTCCATGCGCATCCACCCACACAGAACATGCACTCCCTCCCCAAATCCGCTGTTGCCGCCCTGCTGTTGAACACCACCATCTGGGGTCTGTCCTGGACCGGCACCCGCGCCCTGGAAGGCATGGGCCTGCATCCGGTCTGGGCCACGGCAGCCATCTTCAGCGCCTGCGCCTTGCTGCTGCTGACCTTGCGCTACCGTGAACTGCCACTGCTGTGGCGTCATCCGGCCTTGCTGGCCGTGGGACTGACCACCGGCCTGACCAATGCCTCCTTCAATGTTGCGGTGGCCTATGGTGATGTGGTGCGGGTGATCCTGCTGTTCTACCTGATGCCGGTGTGGACCGTCATCCTGGCGCGCCTGGTGCTGCATGAAGCCATCACCCCGCGCTCGCTGGCGCGCGTGGCACTCGGGCTGAGCGGCGCCTTCATCGTGCTGTACCAGCCGCGTCTGGGCCTGCCACTGCCGCAGAGCCTGCCGGACTGGATGGCAGTGGCGTCGGGCCTGCTGTTTGCGGTGACCAATGTGCTGTTGCGACGCCTGCACGGCCTCTCCGATGGCGCTCGCGCCGTGGCCATGCTGGCCGGCAGCGGCGTGCTGGCCAGTCTGTTGGGCGTGCTGCTGTCAGCCAGCGGCGTGATTGCCTGGCCGTTGCCCTTGCCAGCGGCGGCCGCGCCCGTGGTAGCGCTGTGGGCGTTGCTGTTCCTGGTATCGAATCTGAGTCTGCAATATGGGGTGGCGCGCCTGCCGGCCAATATCACGGCAGTCATCATGCTGGCCGAAATCCTGGTGGCGACCTTCTCGGCCTGGCTGCTCGGTGCAGCGGAACTCCGCGCGCAAGACCTCATCGGCGGCGTGCTCATCATCACCGCCCCCTGGATCGTGCGGGACCGCCC
Source organism: Herbaspirillum sp. FG34 (assembly GCF_057809315.1). Classification (NCBI taxonomy): domain Bacteria; kingdom Pseudomonadati; phylum Pseudomonadota; class Betaproteobacteria; order Burkholderiales; family Oxalobacteraceae; genus Herbaspirillum; species Herbaspirillum sp. FG34. The sequence goes on from NZ_JBMDJS010000010.1 coordinate 86,791, forward strand.
GGTGGCGGCGCAGCCTGCCTGATCAGTCGTGGGTGGCCAGCATGACGCGGTTGCGTCCGGCTTCCTTGGCCTGGTAGAGCGCCTGGTCGGCCGCCTTGAGCATGGCCTGCTTGACCTCGCCCGCCGCGCGCCCGCGATCCGGCGGTGACAGCGAGGCTGCGCCGATGGAGGCGGTGATGCGCAACGGATCGCGCGAGCCCTCGATCATCACGCCACGGCTGCAGATGCCGGCGCGGATGCGTTCGGCGATGCGTGCGGCGTCGTCGCGCGTGGCGTGGGTCAACAGCACCACGAATTCTTCCCCGCCGAAGCGACCCAGTGCATCCGACAGGCGCAGTTCCTTCTTGATGCGCGCAGCCACTTCGCGCAGCACGTCGTCCCCGCTCTGGTGGCCGAACTGGTCGTTGACGCGCTTGAAATGGTCGATGTCGATGAACAGGCAGGACAGTGCCGAGCGATCGCGCTGGCTGCGTGCCACTTCCTCCTGCATGCGTTGCTCGATGTAGCGGCGGTTGTTCACGCCCGTGAGCGGATCGGTCAGGCCGATGTGCTTCAGGCGCTCATTGTTGATGACGTTTTCCAGGCAGATGGCGGCTACCGTCGCCAGGCGCTGGATGAAGTCGGTGGCCAGCGTGCGCGTGAAACGTTCGGCATAGGCGCTGCCCAGCGACAGATAGCCCAGCAGCCGGTGCTGGCGCACCAGCGGCAGCACTGCCACGCTCACCGGCTGGTAATGCGGGAACAGCGGCCCGTGCAGGGCCGGCACGTACTGGCCCAGGCGCGGTTTTTCATCCGACAGCGGACCATCCTCGTCGATGAAGTGCAGCGGGTCCTTCAGGAACAGCAGCTTGGGGAATTCGTTCACGCCGATCTGCAGGTCGCGCAGAATGCGCTGGATCGCGTAGTCGCCATCGATGAGGGACAGCGTGACCGTCTCCAGGCTGAACACCCCCGGCATCACCGTGAGCATCACGTCGATGAGCTCGCGGAATTCGCTGGCACCGATCAGTTTCAGATCGAAGGCCTGATGGCGTTCGATGATGGACTGGTTGATGTGCGCCTGCTGCAGCAGATCCTGCAGCTCGCTCCTCAGTTGTTCGTTGTCGGCAATCAGCGATTCCATATCGATGGTCGATGTCATGTGCTCATCTGCATATTCCGGCGTGCGGCCGGCCCCTTGCCCAAACCGGTCGCCCGGTCACCCTACAGCCCGCCACGTGCGGGGTGGGCGGTCTGACTGCCTGTGCTGCAATTTGCAATTTGCGAGTTGCGATCTGCGATCTGCGATCTGATCCGACGTTATCGGCAGGGCGGGCCGCAAATGAAGGCTCCATCCCCTTCCTGATACCGAGCAAGAAGCGTTCCCGTCCGCCTGCCTGCTGCTGCCGACCGGGGCCGACTCAGGCTGCCTGCGGGGCGAAGAAGCGTTCGCCCATCTCATCCAGTCCCAGCGTGCGCAATACTTCCTGCAGGCGCTCGGCCGGACGGCGGCGCGGCAGGTCGCGGTATTGCGCAATGATCAACTCGTTCTTCATCGAATGTTCCCAGCCCACCAGCTCGGTCACGCTGACCTTGTAGCCATGCGCTTCCAGCTGCAGGCAGCGCAGCACATTGGTAACCTGGCTGCCGAATTCGCGGGTATGCAGCGGATGGCGCCAGATCTCGGTGAGCGAATTGGAGAGCGACTTGCCCTTGTTGCGATTGAGCACGGAGGCCACTTCGGCCTGGCAGCAGGGCACCAGGACGATGAAGCGCGCTTCCTTGGCCAGGGCGAAATGGATGGCGTCATCGGTGGCCGTATCGCAGGCATGCAGAGCGGTGACCACGTCGATCTTCTCCGGCAGGCTGGGCGAAGTGATCGAATCGGCCACCGACAGATTGAGGAAGGACATGCCGCCAAAGCCCAGGCGCGCGGCCAGTTGCTCGGACTTGCGCACCAGCTCCTCGCGGGTTTCGATGCCGTAGATGCGGGGCGCGCCCTGCAGGCCCTTGAAGAACAGGTCGTAGAGGATGAAGCCGAGATAGGACTTGCCCGCGCCATGGTCGACCAGGCTGACGTCGGGATGATCGTCCAGCACTTCCTGCAGCAGCGGTTCGATGAACTGGTAGAGGTGATAGACCTGCTTCAACTTGCGGCGGCTGTCCTGATTCAGCTTGCCATCGCGGGTGAGGATGTGCAGTTCCTTCAACAGCTCGATGGACTGGCCGGGCCGGATCTCATGCGCCTGCGGGGCGCTCTCGGCAGTGGGTTTGGCCCGGTTCGGCTGGCGGCCGGAGGCGCTGTTGGCTTGCTTGCTCATGATGCTGCACTGGCGAAGGGCCGACGCGGGGGCCGGCGGGTTGGAGTCGGGGGCAGGGCGGCGAGCGCAAGCTCGGCCAAGGACTGCCGTGGCCGGGCATTTTAACCGATCCCGATGTCAGGCTCATGAAGTGCCTCCCGCCGCGCGCGACTTGTTGCCATACGACAAAGACGTCGCGCGGACCGATGCCAGGGCCTTACGCTACCCGCTCGATCACCAGCGCAATTCCCTGGCCCACGCCGATGCACATGGTGCATAGCGCATAGCGGCCACCGGTGCGCTCCAGCTGGTTGAGGGCGGTCGTCACCAGTCGTGCGCCGGAAGCCCCCAGCGGATGACCGATGGCGATGGCGCCGCCATTCGGATTGACATGCGCGGCATCGTCGGGCAAACCGAGATCGCGCGTCACGGCCAGCCCCTGCGCGGCGAAGGCTTCGTTCAGTTCGATCACGTCCATCTGCGCCAGCGTCAGGCCGAGCTGCGCCAGCACCTTGCGTGCCGCCGGCGCCGGGCCGAAGCCCATGATGCGCGGCGCCACGCCCGCCGTGGCCATGCCCAGCACGCGCGCACGGGGCTTGAGGCGATACAGGTCGGCGGCCTTGGGCGAGGCCAGCAGCAGCGCGCAGGCACCGTCGTTGACGCCGGAGGCATTGCCTGCCGTGACCGTGCCATCGGGGCGCACCACGCCCTTGAGTCTGGCCAGCGTGGCCAGGGTCGTGTCCGGGCGCGGATGTTCGTCGGTGGTGACGATGAGCGGATCGCCCTTCTTCTGCGGGATGGTCAGCGCTGCGATCTCGCCCGCGAAGAAACCGGCCTCCTGTGCTGCGGCCCAGCGCTGCTGGCTGCGCAGAGCAAACGCGTCCTGGTCGGCACGGTTGATGTTGAAATCGGTGGCGACGTTTTCCGCCGTCTCGGGCATGGAGTCGATGCCGTACTGCGCCTTCATCAGCGGATTGACGAAGCGCCAGCCGATGGTGGTATCGAAGAGCGCGGCGCTGCGCGAGAAGGCCGATTCCGCCTTGCCCATCACGAAGGGCGCGCGCGTCATGCTCTCCACCCCGCCGGCGATCATCAGCTCCACCTCGCCCGACTTGATGGCGCGTGCAGCCATGCCCACCGCATCCAGGCTGGAGCCGCACAGGCGGTTGATGGTGCTGCCCGGCACGTCGATGGGCAGGCCAGCCAGCAAACCGGCCATGCGGGCCACGTTGCGGTTGTCTTCACCGGCCTGGTTGGCGCAGCCGTAGAGGATGTCGTCGACGCGGCTCCAGTCCACGCCGGGGTTACGCTCCATGAGGCTGCGAATGGGTGCGGCCGCCAGGTCATCGGCGCGCACCGCGCCCAGGGCGCCACCGTAGCGTCCGAACGGGGTGCGAATGGCGTCACAAATCAATGCTTGCATAGGTCTCTTTCTTCCAGGATCAAGGGTTTGCGGGCCATGCCTCAGGCCGGGAGGGCCGACGCGACGGCGCTGTCGGCTTTCTTGCGATGGTCGATCACCCGTTTGGCCTTGCCCACCGAGGTGCGCTCGATCATGCCGGCCGGCACCACCGTCACCTTGGTGGAAATGCCCACATAGGTCTTGATGCTGTGCTGCAGTTCCTTCTCCAGTGCCTCCACGTGTTCGGTGGAGGCGTCCTCGCGCAGCTCGGCGAAGACGCACATGCTGTCCATGTGGCCGTGGCGTTCGATCTGCAATTGATACTGCGGGGCCAGTTGCGGCAGTTTCAGGATCAGCTCCTCGATCTGGGTCGGGAACACGTTCACGCCCCGGATGATGAGCATGTCATCCGAGCGTCCGGTGATCTTGCCGATGCGGCGCATGGAGCGCGAGGTCGGCGGCAACAGGCGCGTGAGGTCGCGGGTGCGGTAGCGGATCATCGGCAGCGCTTCCTTGGAGAGCGAAGTAAAGACCAGTTCGCCCTCCTCGCCGTCGGGCAGCACTTCGCCGGTATCAGGATCGATGATCTCGGGATAGAAATGGTCTTCCCAGATCACCGGCCCATCCTTGCTCTCGATGCACTCGCTGGCCACGCCCGGTCCCATCACCTCCGACAGACCATAGATGTCCACTGCATCGATGCCGGCGCGCTGCTCGATTTCGCGGCGCATGGCATCGGTCCAGGGCTCGGCACCGAAGATGCCGACCTTGAGCGAACTGGCGGCAGGGTCCAGCCCCTGGCGCTGGAATTCCTCGATCACGTTGAGCATGTAGGAGGGCGTGACCATGATGATGGCCGGCTTGAAATCGCGAATGAGCTGCACCTGCTTTTCAGTCTGGCCGCCCGACATGGGGATGACGGTGCAGCCCAGCTTTTCCGCACCGTAGTGCGCGCCCAGCCCCCCGGTGAACAGACCATAGCCATAGGAAATCTGCACGATGTCACCGGCACGTCCACCGGCGGCGCGAATGGAGCGCGCCACCACCGTGGCCCAGGTGTCGATGTCATTGCGCGTGTAGCCCACCACGGTGGGCTTGCCGGTGGTGCCGCTGGAGGCATGCACCCGCACTACCTGCTCGCGCGGTACGGCGAACATGCCGAAGGGATAGTGGTCGCGCAGATCCTGCTTGGTAGTGAAGGGAAACCTGGACAGATCCGACAGGCTCTTCAAGTCGTCCGGGTGCACCCCGGCCTGGTCGAAGGCATGGCGATAGTGCGCCACGTTTTCATAGGCATGCTTGAGCGACCATTTCAGGCGTTGCAGTTGCAGCGCCTGCAGTTCGTCGCGACTGGCCGTTTCGATGGGCTCCAGATCGCCGGGTTGGGGAGTGCGGGTGGTCATGGTGGTCTCCTGTCTCTGTTGATGTTGGTGTTCTTTTTTTTGCGCGGTCACTGCGCAGCCTGCAGGCCGCTGATCACCTCGCCTCTGATGCGATAGGACTTGCCCCGGAACAGCGCAATGATCTTGCCGTCCTGGTTGCTCACGGTGATGTCGTAGACCCCGGTGCGGCCGGCCAGCGTGCGTTCCTGCGCCTCGGCGATCAGCACGTCGTTGCGCATGGCCGGTGCCACGTAGTCGATGCTGCACCCCGATGCCACGGTGTTGAGGTTACGGCTGTTGCAGGCAAATGCAAAGCTGCTGTCGGCCAGCGCGAAGATGAACCCGCCGTGGCAGGTGGCGTGGCCATTGAGCATGTCGCTGCGCACCAGCATGCTCATGCGCGCCCGGCCCGGTGCGATCTCCAGGATCTTCATCCCCAGCGCCTGGGAGGCGTTGTCGCGCGGGTACATGGCTTGCACCGTGGCCTCGGCCAGGGTTTGCGGATCCATCTCGGTCGATGGGGATGACAAGGCGGTCTCACTCATGGAATTTCCTCCCGGAAGCTTGCAGGCGTTGAAGCAGGGGCGAGACCCGATAGCGGTCTTCGCCATAGGTGGCACTGAGCTGGCGCAGTACGTTGGTGACGGTGTCGATGCCGATGGCGTCGGCCCAGGCAAGCGGGCCACGCGGATAGTTCACGCCCTTCTGCATGGCCATGTCGGCATCGCTCCGACTGCACACGCCCTGGTTGACGGCATCGGCGGCTTCATTGGCGAGCATGCAGACGGTGCGCATGACCACCATGCCCGGCACGTCCTGCATGGCCGAGACCGCAAAGCCGCAGGACTGCAGCACCGCGAGCACGGCCTGGCAGGCGCGGTCGCGACACTGGTCGGCGCGCGTCACGCCCAGGCGGGTGGCGCGGGCATAGTCCAGCGCCAGGTCCACCAGCACCACGTCGGGCATGTTGTAGTCGTAGGATTGCTGGGTCGCGCTACGGCCTTCGGTGACGTACAGGCGGCCGGGGCCGGCCTTCATCAGCAGGTGGTCGGCGCGTGGCCCGTGGTATTCCACGCGGCCCTGGTAGCGCGCGCGGATCACTTCCACCAGCGGATGCGTCCCGAACAATTGCAGTGGCACCGTGGGCAGCTCGTACTCGGGTTCGGTCGCCGGCTGGGGGATCTCGGCATCCTCGCCATAGCGATAGAAACCGCGCCCGCTCTTGCGGCCCAGCAATCCGGCCTGCACCAGTTCCTGCTGGATCAGCGAGGGCGTAAAACGCGGGTCGTTGAAGAAGGCATGGAATACCGATTGCGTGACGGCGAAGTTGACGTCATGTCCGATCAGGTCCATCAGCTCGAAGGCACCCATGCGGAAACCGCCGCTCTCGCGCAGCAGGGCGTCGATGGTGGCCGGGTGCGCGCCGCCTTCGTTGAGCACCCGCAAGGCTTCGGCGTAGTAGGGACGGGCCAGACGGTTGACGATGAAGCCCGGGGTCGAGCTGGCCACCACCGGGACCTTGCCCCAGGCCAGCGCGGTGTCGTGCAGGCATTGCACCACGGTGGCGTCACTGCGCACGCCACGGATGACTTCCACCAGGGCCATCTGCGGCACGGGGTTGAAGAAGTGCAGTCCCGCCAGGCGCTCGGGATGACGCAGCGTGGCCGCGATATGGGTGATCGAGAGCGAGGAGGTATTGCTGGCCAAGAGGCATTGCGCATCGACCAGGTCTTCCAGCTTGCCGAACAGTTCCTGCTTGGCGCCGAGCTGTTCGACGATGGCTTCGATCACCAGGCGTGCATCGCGCATCTCCTGCAGGGTGTGGGCAACGCAGAGCCGGTCACTGGCGGCGTGGGCCTCTTCGGCGGGGATCTTGCCCTTGTTGGCCAGTTTGTCGAGACCGGCGCGGATGCCGGCGATGGCCTTGGCCGCCGCGCCTTCGCGGCTGTCGTAAAGTTGCACCGGATGCCCGGCCAGCGCGGCCACCTGGGCGATACCGGCGCCCATGGTGCCGCTGCCGATGACGGCCACCGGGGCCGTCGCGGGCAGGGCGTACCTGATGTCTGCCGCGTTCATGTCATTGCCCCGTGAACTGCGGCGCGCGCTTTTCCAGGAAGGCGCTCACGCCCTCGCGGTAATCCCGGCTGTGGCCGAGCGCGCGCATGGTGTCGCGTTCCAGGTCCAGCTGTTGCGCCAGGGTGTTGGCCGGGCTGGCATGGAGCGTGGCCTTGGTGGCGGCCAGGCCCTTGGTGGGGGCGCGGGCGAAGTGTTCCGCCATGGCGCGTGCCTGCCCCATCAACTGGTCGTCCTCCACGCATTTCCAGATCAGACCCCAGCGTTCGGCCTGCTCGGCGCTGATCTTCTCGCCCAGCAGCGCCATGCCCATGGCGCGCGCCGTACCCACCAGGCGCGGCAGGAAGTAGGTGCCGCCGGTATCGGGAATGAGCCCCAGCTTGCAGAACACTTCCACGAAGCTGGCCGAGCGCGCGGCCAGCACGATGTCGCAGGCCAGCGGCAGGTTTGCACCCGCACCGGCGGCCACGCCGTTGACGGCGCAGATCACCGGGAAGGGCAGCGCACGCAGCGACTTCACCAGCGGACCGTAGTACTTGTCGATGGATTCGCCCAGGTCGACGGCACCGTCACCGGGTTTGACGGCGCGGTCGCCCAGGTCCTGGCCGGCGCAGAAGCCGCGTCCGGCGCCGGTGAGCAGCAACACCCGCACGCTAGTGTCGGCCTGCAGCGTGGCGATGGCCTCGCGCAGTTCCAGGTGCATGGCCACGGTGAAGCTGTTGAGCTTGTCGGGGCGGTTCAGCGTGATGACGGCGATGCCGTCGCGGTTCTCGAAGAGGATGGATGAGTAGCTCATGGGCTCGGAAAAAGTAAGTGGCGGGGAAGAGCGTCAGGCTCAGTTGTCCTGGTCGAAGTCCAGCAGCAGCTTGTCGCTGACCGGGAAGGACTGGCAGCTCAGGACGAAGCCGCGGGCGATCTCGTAGTCTTCCAGGGCATAGTTGGCATCCATGTCGACCTTGCCCTCGACCACCTTGCAGCGGCAGGTGGCGCACACGCCACCCTTGCAGGAGTAGCGCAGGTCGATGCCGTGCTTCAGGCCGGCATCGAGCACGGATTCCTTTTCCTTGTCCATGGTGAAGACGTTGTGATAGCCGTCGACGATCACCGTGACCTCGCATTCCTTCCTGCCCACCACCGGGCGCGAGGCATGCGCACGCGTCGGTGTGCTGGCGGCAAACAATTCGGTCTTGATCTGCGTCTTGGGCATGCCATGTGCCTGCAGAGAATCGGAGACGGCCTGCACCATTTCTTCGGGACCGCAGAGGAAGGCCGCGTCCATGTCCTTGAGATCGATCCAGGAAGCGAAGAAGGCATCGCACTTCTTGCGGTCGATGCGTCCGTTGAACAGTTCCACGTCCTGCTGCTCGCGGCTCATCACCCAGATCACGTTCAGACGTTCGAGGTAGGCATCCTTGAGGTCGGTGAGTTCTTCCTTGAAGATCACCGAAGACGAGGCGCGATTGGCATAGACCAAAGTAAAGCGGCTGTGCGGCTCGGTCAGCAGCGTGGTCTTGATGATGGAGATCATCGGCGTGATGCCGCTGCCGGCGGCAAAGGCCAGGTAGTGCTTGCGGTTGGCGGCATCCAGCGGAACGTTGAAGTGGCCCATGGGCGGCATCACCTCGATACTTTGTCCCGGGACAAAGGACTCATTGGCCCAGTTCGAGAACAGTCCGCCAGGGACGCGCTTGATGGCGACCCGCAACTGCTTTTCCTGGGTGGCCGCGCAGATCGAATAGGAGCGGCGCAATTCCTCGCCCTCGATGTGCGAGCGCAGCGTCAGGTGCTGGCCCTGCTGATAGGCGAAGGTATCCTGCAATTCGGCCGGGACGGCGAAGGAGACCACGATGGTATCGCGCGTTTCCTGTTTTACGCCCGAGATGGTCAGTGGATAGAATTTGCTCATGATGTTGTGCCTTGGTTCTGGGACATTGAGCACGGCTCAATGCGCCTTGAAGTAATCGAACGGCTCGCGGCAGTCCTTGCACTGGTACAGCGCCTTGCAGGAAGTGGAGCCGAACTGGCTCACGCACACCGTCTGCATCGAACCGCAATGCGGGCAGGGAACCTGCGGTGCGGCCTGTCGCCGGATGCTGATGCCGCGGATGTCGACGACCTGCTGCGCCGGTGGCGCGATGCCGTATTGCTGCAGGTTGCGACGGCCTTTCTCGCTCATCCAGTCGGTGTTCCAGGCCGGTGCCAGCTGGGTGCGGATGGCCACCTCGGTCAGTCCGTGCTGCTTGAGCGCCGCGCCGATCTCCTGGGCGATTACGCCCATGGCCGGGCAGCCGGAATAGGTCGGGGTGATGACCACCGTGCAGCGTGCCGCCCCGGCATCCTCCTCCGAGACCTCGACGGCGCGCACGATGCCCAGGTCCACCACCGAAATGACCGGAATCTCCGGATCGGGAATGGCTTGCAGCCATTCCCAGATCCTTGCCTGGAGCGCCTGCGCAGGCGATGCCAGCTCGCTCACCAGCTGGCTCCGGGATAGGTGCGCTGCAAGAACTGCATTTCCGCCAGCAGGTAGCCCAGGTGTTCGGTATGTCGGCCCTGCTTGCCGCCGCTCTGCATCCACAGGCCCGCAGCCGGCAGTTGCAGCGTGGCTTCGCGCATCACCTCGGTGACGTGCTGCTGCCACTTCTGTTGCAGTTCGCCCAGGTCCGGTGCGATACCGTCGGCCTGCATGGCCTGATCCAGCGTGTCGGCCGTAAACAGTTCGCCGGTGTACATCCACAGGGCGTCGATGGCGTCCTGCATGCGGCGATGGCTTTCTTCGGTGCCGTCACCCAGGCGGATCATCAGATCGGTACTGCGGCGCACGTGGTAGGTGACTTCCTTGAGACACTTCTGCGCAATCTCGACGATGCGTGCATCACTGCTCTCGCACAGTCCTTCGAGCAGGAAGTAATGCCAGACGTCGAAGAGGAACTGACGCGCCAGCGTATCGGCATAGCTGCCATTGGGCAGCTCCACCAGCAGCAGGTTGTGGAACTGATGGGCATCGCGCAGGAAGGCCAGTTGATCTTCGTTGCGGCCCGCACCTTCCAGTTCGGCGGCGTAGGCCAGCCACAGGCGGGCCTGGCCGATCAGGTCCAGCGAGACGTTGATGAGCGCCATGTCTTCTTCCAGCGCCGGGCCCTTGCCGCACCATTCGGAGAGGCGTTGCGAGAGCACCAGGGCGTTATCGCCCAGGCGTCGCACGTAATCGGTTTTGTGGGTCATGGTGCGTACCTCTTACAGGTTCTTCAGCTCAGCCGGCATGGGGAAGAAGGTCGGGTGGCGATACACCTTGCTGTTGGCCGGCTCGAACAGCGGCGCCTTGTCGCCCGGGCTGGAAGAGACGATGTCGGCGGCACGCACCACCCAGATGCCCACGCCTTCATTGCGGCGGGTGTAGACGTCGCGGGCATTGTTGATGGCCATCTCGCCATCGGGGGCGTGCAGGCTGCCGACGTGTTTGTGGGCCAGACCGTGCTGGCTGCGGATGAAGACTTCCCAGAGAGGCCATTCCTTGCTCATGATGCTTTTCCTTGTTGGCGGGCCGCTGTCATGGCGGCCACTGGCATGGTTGTGTGATGAAACGAATCGGATCGGATATCGAAGCGACGACTCAGGCCGCCTTGCGCGCGGCCCGCTTGTCGGCATGCGCCACCAGCGCATCGCGGAACCAGGCGCCGTCGTCGTAGGCTTTCTTGCGGGTGGCCAGGCGTTCGCGGTTGCAGGGACCGTTACCGCGCAGGACGTTGTGGAATTCGTCCCAGTTGATTTCACCGAAGTCGTAACGACCGCGTTGCTCATTCCACTTCAGGTCGGGATCGGGCACGGTCAGGCCCAGGTATTCGATCTGCGGGATGGTCTGGTCGACCATGCGCTGGCGCAGTTCATCGTTGGAGAACAGCTTGATGCGCCACTGCATCGATTGGGCGCTGTTGACCGATTCTGCATCGGAGGGACCGAACATCATCAGCGCCGGCCACCACCAGCGGTTCAGCGCATCCTGCGCCATCTGCTTCTGCTCGGGCGTGCCGCGGCATAGCGCCAGCATGATGTCGTAGCCCTGGCGGGCGTGGAAGGATTCCTCCTTGCACACGCGCACCATGGCGCGCGAGTAGGGACCATAGGAGCAGCGGCACAGCGGGATCTGGTTGATGATGGCCGAGCCATCCACCAGCCAGCCGATGGCGCCCATGTCGGCCCAGCTCAGGGTCGGATAGTTGAAGATGCTGGAGTACTTGGCACGTCCCGCATGCAGATCGTCCAGCAGTGCATCGCGCGACACGCCCAGGGTTTCGGCCGCGCTGTAGAGATAGAGACCGTGACCGGCCTCATCCTGGATCTTGGCCAGCAGGATGGCCTTGCGTTCCAGGGTCGGGGCGCGCGTGACCCAGTTGGCCTCGGGCAGCTGGCCGACGATTTCCGAATGCGCGTGCTGCGAGATCTGGCGCACCAGTGTCTTGCGATACGCTTCGGGCATCCAGTCCTTGGGCTCGATCTTGACCCCGGCATCGATGCGGGCCTGGAAGGCTTGCTCTTGGGCGGACATGTCCTCGGCGCTGCGCACCTTGGCCAGTCCGGTTTCTACGAGTTGTGCATACATGTGCTTCTCCGTGAAGGTGAATCACGCGGGTGAAGGACGAACGCGGTCCTTGCCGCAAGGCCAGGCCCTGCGTCTGCGTGAGTTGAAACCGCGAAACTGAAAAAAATGCTGCTTGCTAGGGCCTGTTCACATTCAATCTGTGAGTGCGAGAGGTCGCCAAGCGTTGTCTGCCTAGGCGCAGCGACGCGCCGTGGTGGTGCCACGGCAAGGAGCTGCAACAACGGCAGGCGACGCTTGGCGGCCTCTCCCGGAGGGTTGCCCCCAGAAGGCGTGGTGGCAAGGCATCTCACAGATTGAATGTGAACAGGCCCTAGGCCCGCCTGGTCGCGATCAGCGGCTCGACGAAGGGGGCGGCCAGGCTCGGCCGGTTCTCTTCGATGTGCTGCAAGGGGCTGACCTCCCGCAGGCTCTTCAGACTGCGCCTGGTGAGGTCGTGATAGGTCTCGGTACCGGCCTGTTTCCAGGCCATCTCTTCATCCGTCAATGCGCGTACCACCTTGGCCGGCAGGCCGGCCACCAGCGTACGCCGGGCAATCTGCATGCCGGCGCGTACGAAGGCGCTGGCCGCCACGATGGCCTGTTCTCCCACCACCGCGTCATCCATCACCACGGCATTCATGCCGACCAGCGCGTCGCGCTCGACGGTGCAGCTGTGCAGCACCGCGCCGTGACCGATGTGGCCGTTCTCGCCCACTACCGTGTCATGCCCGGGGAAGCCGTGGACCACGCAGGTGTCCTGCACGTTGGCCCCACGCTTGAGCACGATGCGGCCGAAGTCGCCGCGCAGACAGGCGGCCGGACCGACATAGCAGTCCGGGCCGACGATGACGTCGCCGATCAGCACCGCCGTCGGATGCACATAGGCGGTCGGATCGACCACCGGGATCACGCCTTCGATCGAGTAACAGGGCACAGCGTCTCCTTTGCCAGCGTGTCGCCTCGGGCGCAGCGGCTCCTTGTGGTGGCAGCGCTGTGGCGATTGCCTGGCTTTCCTTGTTGAAACGCTGGAAAAAACCATTTGCCTGGCGCTGTTTTTTGAGGAATAATAATTTCGACCGACCGGTTGGTCAATAATGTTTTAAAGATTTTTTCTGACCGCTTCGGGAGGTATCGGGTTTCGGACAGGGCAGGGAGGCTTGCAGAGCGGGATGTCTCCGATAGATGTTTCGTAAGAGTTTTGATTTACGGCACAATCATGACTTTGCGGAAATATCGACGAGGACGCATTTATGGCACGCAAGCGAGCAGCGGGATACGACAACCAGCGCGAGACCATCATCGAACAGGCGGCTGCCTTGTTCGCGCGCAATGGTTTCGTGGGCACATCGATGAATGAGGTGGCGCTGGCGTGCGGGCTGTCCAAGGCATCGCTGTATCACTACTTTGCCGACAAGCACCAGTTGCTCATGCACATCTGCGAGGACCACATCGATCGCCTGTGTGCGCTGGTGGAGGAAGTCGCGCAGCAGGATCTGTTGCCGGAACCACGACTGCGCCTGCTGATCCAGCGCTTCGTGGAGGAATACCGCGATGCGCAGAACGAGCATCGGGTGCTGACCGAGGACGTGCGTTTCCTGGAGCCGGGTGACCAGAAGCGCATCCTCAACGGCGAGCGCAAGGTGGTCAAGGCGGTGGCCGACGCCATGTGCGCGGTGCGCCCGGAACTGGACCGCAGCCGCATGGCCAAGCCGCTGGCCATGCTGTTGTTCGGCATGATCAACTGGATGTTCATGTGGTTGAAACCGGATGGTGAACTGACCCATGAGCGCATGGCCGTGGTCGTGTCGGATCTGTTGTTTGGCGGAATCGGCGCCGTGAGCCTGGACGGCGCCGGAAAGAAGAAACGATGACGTGAGCCCTTGATCGGTAGCGTCATTGCAGGCACGCAGCACCACAATGACAAAATCATCAAGGAGACCTCCATGCAGTTTGCTCGCCCTTTGCTGGCGCTGGCCCTGGCCGGCTGCGCCCTCGCCGCACATGCTGACATCAACGTCGGCGTCACCGTATCGACCACCGGCCCGGCTGCCTCGCTGGGCATTCCCGAAAAGAACACCATCGCACTGCTGCCCACCACGATGGGCGGGCAGAAGATCAACTACATCGTCCTCGACGATGCCTCCGATACCACGCAGGCGGTCAAGAACGCGCGCCGCTTCGTCTCGGAAAACAATGTGGACGTGATCATCGGTTCATCGGTGAGCCCGAACTCGATCTCGATGATCGAAGTCGCCGCCGAAGCGCAGACCCCGATGATCTCCCTGGCTGCCGCCGCGCGCATCGTCGAACCCATGGATGCCAAGAAGAAGTGGGTCTTCAAGACCCCGCAGAACGACATCATGATGTCGCTGGCGATTGCCCGTGACATGGTGGCGCGCGGCTATCAGCGCATCGCCTTCATCGGTTATTCCAACGCCTATGGCGAAGGCTGGTACGAGGAATTCAAGAAAGCGGCCGGTCTCAAGAAGCTCGAGCTGGTGGCCAATGAGCGCTTCGCGCCCAACGATACCTCGGCCACAGCGCAAGCCCTGAAGCTGGTGGCGGCCAAGCCGGATGCCATCCTCATCGCCGCTTCCGGCACACCGGCGGTGGTGCCGCAACGTGCGTTGAAGGAGCGTGGTTTCAAGGGCCAGATCTACCAGACGCACGGCGTGGCCAATGCCGACTTCCTGCGCGTGGGCGGCAAGATGCTCGATGGCACCCTGCTGCCGGCCGGCCCGGTGCTGGTGGCGGCGCAACTGCCGGCCTCCAACCCCATCCGCAAGGTGGCCCTGGACTACACCGCGAAATACGAAGCGGAACACGGCAAGCACAGTGTCTCGCTCTTCGGCGGCTATGCCTGGGATGCCGGCGTGCTGCTGCAGTCGGCCATTCCGGTGGCCCTGAAGCGCGCCAAGCCGGGCACGCCGGAATTCCGAGCGGCCCTGCGTGATGCACTGGAAGCCACCAAGGAAGTCACCGGCGTGCACGGTGTCTACAACATGACCGCCACCGATCACCTGGGGCTGGACCAGCGTGCTTCGGTGATGGTCAAGATCGTGGATGGCGCCTGGCAGTATCAGCCCTGATTGGCGTGGCCCCGGCCTGATCCCATTTTCCAACACGCTGCGGGTGCGTCCTCGTCCGCAGCGTGTCGTCCTACCCGCTCACAGGAGTCTTCGATGACCACCCGTCCCCCTTTGCTACAGAGTTTCATCGCCGGTCGCTGGTTCGGCCAGAGCCCGTCCCAGGCGCTGCACAGCGCGGTCAATGGCCAGCCCGTGGCCAGTACGCATCAGGAATCCATCGATTTCGGCGAAGCGCTGGACCATGCCCGCCGTCAGGGCCTGCCTGCGCTGATGCGCCTGGACTTCCAGCAACGTGCGGCGATCCTCAAGGCGCTGGCCAAGTATCTGGTCGAGCACAAGGAAACCCTGTACGCCATCTCGGCCCACACCGGCGCCACCCGCACCGACAGCTGGATCGACATCGAAGGCGGCAGCGGCACGCTGTTCACCTATGCCAGCATCGGCACCAATGAATTCCCGTCCTCCAACCTGGTCCATGAAGGCCCGGCCATGTCGCTGGGCAAGCAGGGACGCTTTGCCGGTACCCACATCCTGGTGCCGCGCGGCGGCGTGGCGGTACACATCAATGCCTTCAACTTCCCGGTCTGGGGCATGCTGGAAAAATTCGCCCCGACCTTCCTGGCCGGCATGCCCTGCATCGTCAAGCCGGCCACCGCCACCAGCTATCTGGCCGAAGCAGCCGTGCGCCTGATCCAGCAGTCGGGCCTGCTGCCCGAAGGCAGCCTGCAACTGGTCATCGGCAGCACCGGTGATCTGCTCGATCGCCTGCAGGCGCAGGATGTGGTGACCTTCACCGGCTCGGCCGACACGGCGGCCCGGCTGCGCGCCCATCCCAATCTGATTGCCAACTCCATCCCCTTCAATGCCGAAGCCGATTCGCTGAACTGCGCCATCCTCGGTCCCGACGTCAACGTCGACGATGAAGAATTCGATCTCTTCGTCAAGGAAGTGGCGCGTGAGATGACCACCAAGGCCGGCCAGAAATGCACCGCGATCCGCCGTGCCATTGTGCCGCGTCAGCACTTGGGTGCAATTTCGGAAAAACTCGCCGCGCGCCTGTCGAAGACCGTGATCGGTGACCCGACGCTGGAGTCGGTGCGCATGGGTCCGCTCGCTTCGCATGCGCAACAGCGCGATGTGGAAGAGCGCGTGGCCTTGCTCAAACAAAGTGCAGAAGTGATCCTGGGCGCCGGCAGCCACTTCCAGCCGCAAGGCGAGGGCGTGCGCGAGGGTGCGTTCTTCGCCCCGACCCTGCTGCTGGCGCGCGATACCTCCGCAGGCAGCCCGGTGCATGAAGTGGAAGCCTTCGGTCCGGTCAGTACGCTCATGTCCTATGACGATCTGGACGAAGCCCTGGCGCTGGCCGCACGCGGACGCGGCAGTCTGGTGGCCAGCCTGGTCACGCGCAGTCCTGCCGTGGCGGCACGGGCCATCCCGGTGGCGGCAGCGTGGCACGGTCGCCTGCTGATCCTCGATCGCGAAGCTGCACCGGAATCCACCGGCCACGGTTCGCCCTTGCCGCAGCTCAAGCATGGCGGTCCCGGACGCGCCGGAGGCGGCGAGGAACTGGGTGGTTCGCGCGCCGTGAAGCACTACCTGCAACGCAGTGCCGTGCAGGGTTCGCCCACCATGCTGGCGGCCGTCGTCGGCGAACACGTGCGTGGTGCGCAGGTGCGCGAGTCGGGCATTCACCCCTTCCGCCACTACTTCGAAGATCTGCAGATCGGCGATTCGCTCACCACCCATCGCCGCACCGTCACCGAAGCCGACATCGTCAATTTCGGCTGCCTTTCGGGCGACCATTTCTACATGCACTTTGACGACGTCGCGGCACGCCAGTCGCCCTTCGGCAAACGCATTGCGCATGGTTACTTCGTGCTGTCGGCGGCGGCCGGGCTGTTTGTCTCGCCGGCACCCGGTCCGGTGCTGGCCAACTACGGGCTGGACACGCTGCGCTTCGTCAAACCGGTGGGCATCGGCGACACCCTCTCGGCGCGCCTGACCTGCAAGCGCAAGATCGACCGCAACAAGAAGGACGCCAATGGTCAGGGCCAGGGCGTGGTGGCCTGGGATGTGGAGGTGAGCAACCAGGAAGGTGAACTGGTGGCGTCCTACGACATCCTGACCCTGGTAGCCAAGAGACCGGCGGCCTGAGCCTCCCGGTTTTTTGCAAAAAGCTTCATGTCCTGTCCGGTAATCCGCGCCACACACAAGATAGCAGCCCCAAAGGTTCATCTCTGACAAGAACCGGGCCACTCCGGCCAGTCGCAGCCCGATCTGCGGCGGCCGGCCACAACAGGAGGAGACAAGTGGATTCGAGCATTCTGACCGTGCTGATCCAGGACGGCATCACGACCGGCGCCATCTATGCGCTGCTGTCGCTGTCGCTGGTGCTGGTGTTTTCAGTGACACGGGTAATTTTCCTGCCGCAGGGCGAGTTCGTCGCCTTCGGCGCCTTGACGCTGGCCGCCATCCAGAACGGCCAGGCCCCCGGTACCGCATTGCTGCTGATGGCGCTGGGTACGGTGACGCTGGCAGTCGAGGCCGGCACCGCGTTGCGTCTGGCGGCCACGCGTAGCCGCTTTCTGCGCCGCCTGCCACTGCTGCTGGCCACCCAGATCGGACTGCCGCTGGTGCTCTGCGGCATCACGCATTACCTGGACCTGCAGGCGCTGGCCATGCCCTGGCAGATCCTGCTCACGCTCCTGATCGTGGTGCCGATGGGACCGATGATCTATCGCGTAGCCTACCAGCCGCTGGCGCATTCCAGCGTGCTGGTCTTGCTGATCGTCTCGCTGGGCGTGCACCTGGCCATGGTCGGCCTGGGCCTGCTGATGTTCGGTCCCGAGGGGACCAACACCCGACCCTTCACCGAGATGCAGTTCAGTCTGGGGGACAGCCCGGTCTCCGGCCAGAGCGTGATCGTGCTGGTGACGGTGGCCGCGCTGATCGCCGTGATCTACGTCTTCTTCGAACGCACCTTGACCGGCAAGGCCCTGCGCGCCACCGCCGTCAATCGTCTCGGTGCGCGACTGGTGGGGGTGGGCATCAACCAGGCGGGCCGCTTGTCCTTTGCGATGTCGGCGGGCATCGGGGCGCTGTGTGGCATCCTGATTGCGCCCTTTACCATCGTCAACTACGAGTCCGGTTTCATCATCGCGCTCAAGGGCTTTGTCGGCGCCATCTTCGGCGGGCTGGCGAGTTATCCGATTGCGGCGCTGGGCTCGGTATCGGTCGGACTGATCGAGAGTTTTTCGTCCTTCTGGGCCAGTGCCTTCAAGGAACTGATCGTCTTCACGGTCATCATCCCCATCCTGCTGTGGCGTTCGCTGACCAGCCACCACATCGACGAAGAAGCCTGAGGACCCCGTCATGACCGCATTCACATCGCATCGCGCCGCGTGGCCGGCGCTGTTCTTCGCCATCGTGCTGGTGTTGCCGCTACTGGGCCTGCCTCCCTTCTGGGTGACGCTGATGTCCTACGTCGGCCTGTATGCCATCGTTGCACTGGGACTGGTCTTGCTCACTGGCGTGGCCGGGCTGATTTCGTTCGGACAGGCGGCCTTCGTCGGCATCGGTGCCTACACCACGGCCTATCTCACCACACAGTTCGGACTCTCGCCCTGGATCGGGCTGCTGGCCGGCATCGGCCTGACCGCGCTGTCGGCCTTCCTGATCGGCATGCTCACCATGCGCATCTCCGGGCATTACCTGCCTCTGTCGACGATTGCCTGGGGCCTGTCGCTGTACTACCTGTTCGGCAACCTGGAGATGCTGGGCAAGCATGACGGCATCAACGGCATCCCGCCCATTGCCGTGGGCCAGTTCACCTTCGGCAACGGCGCATCGATGTATCTGCTGATCTGGGTGGTGCTGATCCTGGCGCTGGTGTCGGTGGTCAACTTTCTCGATTCACGCGCGGGCCGGGCGGTGCGGGCGCTCAAGTTCGGTACCGTGATGCCGGAAGCAATGGGGGTGGATACGGCGCGGCTGAAGATTGTCATCTTCGTCTATGCGGCGGTGCTGGCAGGCATTTCCGGATGGCTCTACGCGCATCTGCAACAGGCGGTCAATCCCACGCCTTTTGGCTTGAAATACGGCATCGACTATCTGCTCATGGTCGTGGTCGGCGGGGCCGGCCATGTGTGGGGGGCCATTCTTGGTGCGGGGCTGCTGGCAGTGCTGAGCAACTTCCTGCAGGAGTGGTTGCCGGGTGTGTTGGGCACAGGCGGAAATTTCGAAGCCATCGTCTTCGGCATCGCACTGGTGATCTTCCTGCAGTTCGCCAATGAGGGCTTGTGGCCGCGTCTGCAGGCGCGCTTCGGGCGTCGCCTGCCGCACCGGTTGCCGGCCGACGCCGCGCCGCTGGCGCAGATTCCCAAGCCGGGGCGTGGTGACGTGATCCTGGAGGTGGAAGCCGCGCGCAAGCAGTTCGGTGGACTGGTGGCGGTCAATGATGTGAGCTTCTCGGTGAAGGCCGGAGAAATCGTTGGCCTGATCGGACCGAACGGTGCGGGCAAGTCGACCACCTTCAATCTGGTCACCGGTGTGCTCTCGATCACCAGTGGCAAACTCAATTATCGCGGACAGTCGCTGGCGGGATTGTCCTCGCGCGAGATTTCCAGCCGAGGCATTGCGCGCACCTTCCAGCATGTGCGGCTGGTGCCTGGCATGAGCGTGCTCGAGAACGCTGCCATGGGAGCCTTCCGCCGTGGCCAGTTCGCACCCCAGCGCGGCATCCTGGCCAGTCTGGCGCGGGCCAATCGCAAGGAGGAGGCGCGCATTCTGAGCGAGGCGCGACGTCAGCTGGAACGCGTGGGTCTGGGTGAACTGATCGACCGGCCTGCGGGCAGCCTGGCGCTGGGCCAGCAGCGCATCCTGGAGATTGCCCGTGCGCTGTGCTGTGATCCGGCGTTGCTGTTGCTCGATGAACCAGCGGCCGGTTTGCGGCTCAAGGAGAAGCAGGCGCTGGCCGCCTTGCTGGACAAACTGCGTGGCGAGGGCATGGCGGTGCTGCTGGTGGAGCACGACATGGACTTCGTGATGCAGTTGACCGACCACATCGTGGTCATGGAATTCGGCACCAAGATTGCCGAAGGCACGCCGGCGCAGATCCAGGTGCACCCGGCGGTGCTGGAAGCTTATCTCGGAGGAGCCCAATGATGACTGCAGCGACCATGATGAATCCCGCCAGCGTGGCACCGGAGGTGCGCGCTACGACCGCGCCGGTGTTGCTGGAAGTCAGTGCACTCTCGGCGCGTTATGGCAAGGTGCCGGCGCTGACCGGGGCGGCGCTGACGCTGCGGGCCGGACAGATCGTCACCGTCATCGGCCCCAATGGCGCGGGCAAGTCGACCCTGCTCAATGCCATGATGGGCGCCTTGCCCGGCGGGGCTGCTGCCAGTGGGCGGATTGCCTTCCAGGGCGAGGATGTAAGCCAGATGGAAGTGGAAGAGCGCGTCGCACGTGGCCTGTCGCTGGTGCCGGAAAAGCGTGAATTGTTTACGTCCATGAGCGTGGAAGACAATCTGCTGCTGGGGGCGTACAAGCGGCGGCGCAATGGTGAGTCGGGATATCTGGATCAGCAGGAATTTGTCTATGCCTTGTTTCCGCGCTTGAAGGAGCGGCGCAAGCAGGCGGCCGGGACGCTCTCCGGTGGCGAGCGCCAGATGCTGGCGGTGGGGCGCGCCTTGATGGCCAAGCCGCAGGTGCTGATGCTGGATGAACCCAGCCTGGGGCTGGCACCATTGATCACCAAGGAAATCCTGTCCATCATCAGCCAGTTGCGCAGCACCGGCGTGGCCACCTTGTTGGTCGAGCAGAATGCGCGGGCGGCCTTGCAGGTGGCCGATTACGGGTATGTGCTGGAGATGGGGGAGATGGTCTGCGAGGGACCGGCGGGGGTGCTGGCGGCGGACAAGAAGATTGTGGAAAGTTATCTGGGGGTGGCGCGGCATTGAGCGCGGGTCAATCAGGCAACCGGTACATTCATGAGCGGTCTCATTTCATGTTTTCTTTCCAGCGTGATGGCGCGCTGGTGATGTTGCCACTTCGCGTTTCGCAGCAACAAGGGGTTCCCTCATTGATAGTCAGAGTTCGGCGAGCAGCTCCCAGGTGATGGCCTCGCGTTCGATCGCGCGCAGCAGCAAGCTGTCAGGCGCTTTGCGATGGTGGAGATCGAATGCGTGACTGCGTGACTCCGTGACTGCGTGGCAGCTGGAAGTAAAGCTCTGATATGCAGCCCTTTTGCCAGCCTCGTTCAGTCAGGCAGAAGATCGCATATTCCGTGGCCTGCTCGCGATGCTCGCCGGAAGAAAGGTACCACTCGATGCAGTCATCTTCATCGAGCTTGGCGGCGTAGTTGCGTAGCTTGGGAATTTTTTTGTCGGCAAGTTTTCTGGTCTGCCAGCTCTCGGGATCGCAACCCCACTTCAATTCGCTCCCGTAGGCTTCTTCGTACGCCTCAAACAATTCAATGATTGCTTGGCGTTTCTCCGGTGTATGGCCGCCCCAGAAATAAAGAGAGGCGGTCAGGCCGACGCTTGTGATGATCCGGTCATCATCCACATATTGAAAATCCGGAAGCAGGGCTTCAATTTTCTCCAACGCATGTTTCATCAGTGTTTCTCCTTTTCGTCTTTTTGATTCGCATTGGCCGTTCTTGTACCGGCTACCAGTACGACCAACGCCGCAGCGGCAGCGCCGGCGGCTTCAAGAGGAAGGGCAGCAATGGCAATGGCACCCACCAGAATCGTGCCGCCGACCACTGCGGCACCTTTGAGATAGTCGGCAAGCGGCATACCTTCGTCTTGCGATGCGACGGGGCCGTAGCGCGGCTTGACCGGTTGTGGGGGTGGTATGGGAGCGGGGAGAGGTGGTGTCCGGCTATACCAGTGATCTTTTGCCTTGCGTTCCTGTTCCATTGGTGTGGTGACCGGCGCGCGAACGGGATCTTGGACAGGCGCAGATGTATCTCGTTGGCAATCGCACTCTGTGATCGTGAGCAAGCGAAACCTATCCGGGTCCCCTGCGATCCTTTGATAGTCGTTCATTTGTTCTCTGCCCAGTGTATCGCCTTCAAACTTGATCTCTACCACCGCTTCAATATTCGCCTGCACCGGCATCAACCGCTTCCAATCAATCTTCCCCGAGGCCTGCATGGCGGCCAACTCTTCGCCTGTAGTCGCAAGAATGATGCAGTCCGGAATCCTCAACAGCCCCTTCTGCGGCTTGCCATCCAACTGCCATTTGAGCAGCCCATCGGCCATGGCCCGTCCAAGCGGAAACCGGCTGGGACGGTTTGGCTGATCCCGGCTCATGAGTGGAGCGGGAGGATTGCTGGCCATGCTGTAGCCGACTTCGGCCTTGTAGCGCCAGACCAGCTGGTTGCGCTCTTCGTCATTCCAGATGCTGGCGGTGGTGCAGCGCTGCTTCAGATCGCGCCCGAGGCTATCCCTGAGCTTGGTCCCCTGATTGCACATGCACATCACCGCACACAGATAGCTACGATCCATGGGATTGTCGAGCGTCAGCACGCGGCCTCTCGGCCCCTGGTGTGTTCCTGATCGCCCCACTGGGCGGGAGGATGGCGAGATACCTTCTCCCATCAGAGATCCTCGCAACGCTGATCCTGCACATGGTAGGGATCAGCGCCGCCCATCGGTTTGGGACGCGCAATCACTTGCAGCGGCAGGGGCGAATCAGTCCAGACCACATCGGTGCGGCCTTCGGCATCGGTCTCGCCTTCCACTATCCGGCCATCACCTGTTTTGATCAGATAGGGAACGCCTGCCAGCAATTCTCCGGTGGTGTTGTTGCGCAGGACGAAGTGCTCCTGGAAGCGCGGTGCCTGGCGGGGAACGTGTTGTTCCGGTGGCGCGTTGGTGCTTCTGTCGTCGTCTGGCGAGCCCCAGCCAGCGTGATTGTTGTGCCGCGAGTAGAGGATTGCGCCGCAGTCGGTGACGTCCTGGTCATAGACTACCGGCTGGCCGTTATCCATGATCGTCGGGAAGCGACTGCTGATAATGGTCGCCACGCGCTTGGCGACCTCTCGCACTCACAGATTGAATGTGAACAGGCCCTAGCCCGCCGTGCGAGGTGCGGTCGCCCATGACGATGAAACCGATGATTGCCATGCCGAACTCCTGATCCTTGTCAAAGCGACCGAGGCTAGCAAGATCGCTTTGGCGAGATAAGACGGACCATGGGGCAATTCGGGAAAGTTGGCGATAATGCGTTGCGGATCTCGAAAGTTTTTGAGTTCCGGTAGGCCGCAGTCATGCGAGACCGCACATGAAAAACGGGCGCCCCATGGCGCCCTGGCAAGTCGGTTGCATCAGATCAGTCGGCAGTCTGTAAGGTCTTGTCTGCTCTGCCCCGCTGTTGCAACAAGGCATACACTCCCATCGATGCCACGAAGGTCAGCGGTGCCGACAGTGACAGCCAGAAGCCCGCCATCTCCATCAGCACGAAACCCAGCACGACACCGCAGAACCAGGCACCCAGCCCGACTCGGTTGATACCCGCTGCGCCATCGGTAGCGGTGCCATGGTCGCCCGCGGTGAGAATGTGCGCCAGTGCCACCCCGACCCATGCCACCACGAACACACCCTGATAGGCCAGCGCCTTGAGCAGATAGGAAAACACGTCGGCCAGCATCAGCGCATACACCACGATACCCACCACCACCGCCCATACCAGGCGCGACGCGTGCAGGCCCAGCAGGTTGCCGAAGAAGGCCTGCATGTTGACCGTGGCGAGATAGTAGTTGGCGGTGTTGATGCGCGTTTGCGTGACCCAGACGAAGAGCAATCCCCAGAATCCCATGAGCTTGAGGATGGCCATTACCACCGACACTTCAGACAGCGGACCATCTTGCGGAATGCTGCTGGCCAGGTAGATGCCGGCTGCGCCATTGAGCAGGATGGTGACCAGGTAGAAGGGCATGCCGAAATTGAAGCGGCCGTGATACGTCGCATCTTCCGGCTTGCCGAAGCGGGCATAGTCGAAGGTGAACATCATCAGTACCCACACGCCCATGTAGTACGTGAAGCAGCTCCACCAGCCATCGGCGGGCGGCACAGTCGGGCCGAAGTCCAGCCACTGCGGCTGGTAGCCGTACTGGCTCACCGCCAGCACCAGCGCCATCAGCAGGCCCAGCAGGTAGAACGGCAGCAGCACGCCGTTGAACTTGTCCAGCCAGTGCTGCACGCTGCCGAAGACCAGCGGCACGCTGTAGAGCACCACGATGAGCGCGGCCACCGGATAGAGCAGCGACGGGTAGAGATGATGCAGGGCCACCGCGATCACCGAGCCCTCGAAGACGGCGTAATAGATCGCGGTGGAAAAGAAGATCAGCGTGGCCAGCGAGGCGCCCAGCCGTCCGAACAGGATGCGCGAAAACAAGGCCACCGACAGGCCGGTGCGCATGGCATAGCGGCTGATGCAGGCATTGATGAGCCCGTAGCTGATGACCGAGAGCACCATGCCGATCAGAGCGTTGCGGGCGCCATAGGTCAGCGCCAGCGAAGCTCCCACGACGATGTAGAAGATGGCGCTACAGACGGCCCACCAGGCCATCGTCAGCGAGAGTTTGCCCATGCGCGCAGTGGCGGGAACACTGTAGGTGGAGAGGTCGATTTCCTTGTTCTGCGTTTGTGATAAGCCGGCCATGTCAGTTTCTCCTGAGACGTTGAAGCGATATTCAATGAGGTGGATGAGAGGCGAGAGCGAAAAACGAAAGCGAAAAAACCGAAGCGAAATACCAACGGAATTGCGTATGCAAAACTCGCTGGCAAAGTCGCTCCCATCCCGGGGCGGCGACTGCACGTCGGCCCGGGGCGGGAATCAAACGGAGGGATGCGCGGCTGTGCCGGTCTCAGTCGGTCAGGAGACTGCCCAGGCGCTGGAAGCGCTGCTGGTAGTGGCGCCGGGCCTCCAGCGCCTGCTCCAGTGTCACGCGCACGAACTGCGCCTTGTGGTTGGGTTGCAGTTGTCCGATCAGGTCGAGGTCGGCGCTGATGACGGTGCCGATGGTGGCGTAACCGCCGCCGGAAACGGCATCGCGCAACAGCACGATGGGCTCCACGCCACCAGGGATCTGGATCGAACCGATGGGATAGCAGGCATCGACGATGTTGGACGGATCCGACCCGGCGCCGAAGGGCTGTTCACGCGGCCGGAACTGCATGGGCTGGCCGCCCTTGAAGCGGTAGCCGATGCGGTCCGCTTCCGAGGCCACGGTCCAGGTATCGGCAAAGAAACGCTCCACGGCGTCCTCGGTGAGGCGATGTATATACAGCCCCGGCACCACGCGCAGCGTGGCTTCGCGGTCGAACACCGGCACCAGCGACAGCGGCAGGGCACGCCCTTCGACGGCCTGTACGGACGCGCGCCCCAGCGGCAGTTCGTCGTCCCTGGCCAGCTTGCGGCCATGCCATCCACCGAGTGCGCCCAGGGCATAGGTGGCGCGGCTTTCCAGTACCAGCGGCACGTCGATGCCACCGGCGATGGCGAGATAGCTGCGCGCGCCGGCCTTGGGATAGTCGAAGCTGAGCACCTGGCCGCTGCGCACCTTGAAGGCGGTATCGAGTGGCCGGTCGCTGCCATCGAGGCGCGGCTGCATGCGCGCGCCGGTGACGGCGACCAGCGCATCGCACTGGAACTCCAGTTGCGGCCCCAAGAGGCTGCATTCCAGGGCCGAGCTGGTGGCGGGGTTGCCCACCAGCAGGTTGGCGCTGCGCAGGGCGTACTGGTCCAGTGCACCGGAGGGCGGGATGCCCAGGTGGTAGTAGCCTTCGCGGCCACCATCCTGCACCGTGGTGGCCAGGCCGGGCTGTTTCACCTTAATCGTCATGGAGGGCCTCCTTGAGAGCGTGGATGCAGGCCGCCGGATCGGCCTGGAAGGCATCGAGATCGAAACTGGCCGGGCGGATGCGCAGGTCGAAGCGGCCGGCCTCGACCGCCGCGACGGCGGCGTCATACCCGGCACGGTCGATGGGCTTGAACTGCACGATGTCACCGGCACGGAAGAACACCATCGAGTCCTGCAGATAGGGCAGGCCCTGCGCCGGATCGTAGATGGGCGCGGGCGTGACGCCGAACATCTGGTAACCGCCAGCGCCGCGCACCGAGTAGATGCAGCCGAAGCAGCCGCCGTGGCCCAGGGTCAGCCTGGGCGTGTCGGTACGGGGCCGCAGGTACTTGGGCACCTGCAACTGCTTGTCCTGCCCGACCATCTGGTACATGAAGGGCAGCCCCGCCACGAAACCGACCATGGAGACGAACCAGGGCGTGCCGCTGTGGGCCGCGATGAAGGCTTGCACCTCGTCATAGCCATTGATGCGCGCCGCGTATTGCAGGTCGGTGGAGGACGGGTCCTGGTGGCGGTCACGGAAGCGCGCCTGGGTTTCATTGGTCCAGGGATCGTCATACAGCACCGGCACCTCGATGATGCGGGTCTGGATGCGGCGCTCGGCGGTAGTGCTGGCTTCCAGCGCCTTGACCTGTTCCAGCAGAGCCAGCGGATGGATCAGGTCAGGATTGAAGCGGATCTGGAAGGAGGCATTGGCCAGGCAGACATCCAGTACGCCGGGCAGCGCCAGCCGCTCCACGGCGCGGGTGATGGCCATGGCGCGGAAGAAGGCTTCCAGCGACATCGATTCCGACACTTC
Organism: Herbaspirillum sp. FG34; assembly: GCF_057809315.1. Lineage (NCBI taxonomy): Bacteria > Pseudomonadati > Pseudomonadota > Betaproteobacteria > Burkholderiales > Oxalobacteraceae > Herbaspirillum > Herbaspirillum sp. FG34. The sequence continues at coordinate 113,267 of NZ_JBMDJS010000010.1, forward strand.
CGCAAAGAGGTGTTCGTCACCGGCGATACTGTAGCGGATGGGCGCGCAGGGCTGGGATTGTGGGCTGTTCATTTCAGGCCTCCAGAAGTTGCGCGGTGCGCTCGGCTGCGTTCGGCCAGCCAGGTTTCCAGCGCGCCGGTATTGAAGCGCGCCGCCTGCACGCGCGCATCGGCCAGCAGCCACTGATGCAGTGGCAAGGTGGTGGCCATCCCGCTGATCCGCGTGGCGGCGACTGCCGCCTGGGCGCGTTCGATGGCCTGCGCCCTGTCCTTGCCATGCACCACCAGTTTGGCCAGCAGCGAATCGTAATACGGCGGGATGCGATAGCCGTCGTAGAGATGGCTCTCCACGCGGATGCCTTCGCCTTGCGGCCAGTGCAGGTCCGTCACGGTGCCTGGGCAGGGGAAGAAATTGCGTTCCGGGTCTTCGGCGTTGATGCGCATTTCCACTGCTGCGCCCAGCATGCGGATGTCGGATTGCCGCAAGCCGAGCGGCTCGCCACCCGCGATGCGCAGCATGGCCTGCACCAGATCGATGCCGGTGATCATTTCGGTGACGGGATGCTCGACCTGGATGCGCGTATTCATCTCGATGAAGAAGAACTCGCCGCTCTCGTCATCGAAGAGATATTCCAGCGTGCCGGCGCCGCGATAGTGCAACTGTTCGGCCAGCCGTACCGCGCTCTCGCAGAGGGCTTGGCGCTGTGCGGACGTGAGCGCGGGCGAGGGCGCTTCTTCGAAGACCTTCTGGCGGCGCCGTTGCAGCGAGCATTCGCGTTCGAACAGGTGTACGGCGCGCAGGCCATCGCCCAGGATCTGCACTTCGATGTGGCGCGCGCTGCGGATGAAGCGTTCCAGGTACACCGCGCCTGATCCAAACGCGGCCTGCGCTTCGCTTTGTGCGATGGGGAATTCCCGCGTCAGTTCGGCAGCATCGCGCGCCATGCGGATGCCGCGACCACCGCCGCCAGCCGAGGCCTTGATCAGCAGGGGATAGCCGACCTGTTCCGCACAGGCCAGGGCGGCGGGGAGATCATCGAGTTCACCCGGCGATCCCGGCACCACCGGCACGCCGGCAGAGGCCGCAGTACGGCGCGCTTCGGCCTTGTCGCCCATGCGGCGGATGGTATCGGCATCCGGTCCCACGAAGATCAGCCCGGCCTCGCTGACCGCTTGCGCGAAGGCGGCGTTCTCGGAGAGGAAGCCATAGCCGGGATGGATGGCATTGGCACCGGTCGCGCGTGCGGCCTGCAGCAGTGCATCTGCGTTGAGATAGCTGCGGTCGGCGCGGGCTGGTCCGATGATCTGGACTTCATCGGCCATGCGCGCAGCCATCGAATCGGCGTCGGCCTCGCTGCAGGCGGCCACGGTCGGGATACCCAGCGCTTGCGCGGCGCGCAGGATGCGCACGGCGATTTCGCCGCGATTGGCGATCAGCAGTTTGGTGATGGACGTGCTCATGATGCCGCCTCAGCCTGCCGTCTCGATGACGGCGACCAACTGGCCGGGTTCGACCGGATCGCCGTTCTCGACGTGGAAGGCCAGCAGCGTGCCGCCGTGCTCGGCCTGCAATTCCGTAAATTGTTTCATCACTTCGATCAGGCCGATCACGGCACCGGCCTCGATGAGGTCGCCTTCCTGCGCATAGGGTGGGGCCTCAGGGCTGGACCGGCGATAGAAGGTGCCGGGCAAAGGGGAGTGCACTTCTTGGACTGCCATGACTTTTCTCCTTCGTGTGATGAATGGTATGGATCAGCGCGGTGCGGCGATGGCTATTTCGGCGACTTCGAGGCTCCTGCGTGTGGCCTGCACCAGTGCGAGGGCACCGGGTGTATCGCTGTGGATACAGACGGATTCGAAGGCGATGGGAATATCGCGCCCTTCGACCGTGCGCACCACGCCTTCGCGGCAGGCCCGCAGCACCTTGGCCGCCACCTGCGCCGGATCGAGCGCACCGACCCGGCGGGTGAAGACGATGGAGCCGCTGTTGTCGTAATCGCGGTCGGCGTAGAACTCGCAGACCACGGATTGTCCTAGTTCCCGGGCCACGCGCCAGACGGCCGAGCCGTGCATGCAGAACAGAAGCAAGTTCGGGTCCAGCTGGCGCAGGGTCTGCACGAAGGTGCGCGCGGCCTCTTCATCCCGGGCCAGGTGCATGTAGAGCGCGCCATGCGGTTTGATGTGTTGCAAGGTCATGCCGTTGAGGCGGGCGAATTCGCGCAGGGCGCCGAGCTGGTAGAGCATGTCGTTGACCAGCTCGGTGGCCGGGGCGTTGAGATGGCGGCGGCCGAAGCCGACCAGATCACGGAAGCCCGGATGCGCACCGATGGCCACGCCGTGTTGCCGCGCCTGTTCCACCGTGCGCCGCATGGTGTTGGGATCGCCCGCATGGAAGCCTGTGGCGATGTTGGCTGAACTGATCAGGGGCATGATGGCCGCATCGACGCCATCGCCGATGGTCCAGGGGCCGAAGCCTTCGCCCATGTCCGAATTCAGATCGATTGTTCTCATCTCGTGGTCTCCTGCGCTGCCGGAATCAGCGCGTGAAAATGAGTATAGAAATCGGCCACGGTATTGGACAGATGTATTATCAGAGGGCTTGATATCGAAAAATCCGATAGCTTATGAAGGGCATCAAACATGGCCATCACCCTCCGGCAGATTCGTTATTTCGTTGCTACTGCGGAAGTGGGACAGATTTCGCAGGCGGCAATTCATCTGCACATTTCGCAATCCTCGGTCACCAGCGCCATCCAGGAACTGGAGGCCATGCTGGGCGCCCCGCTGTTCATTCGCTCCCCGCAGGGGATGATCCTCACCGACAGCGGGCGGCATTTTTTGAATCATGCGTATTCGATTCTGCGCAGCGTGGACGATGCGATGAAGAGCCCGCTGCCGGACAACACCGCCAGTGGCAGCTTGCGGGTGGCGGCCAGTTATACGGTGCTGGGATATTTCTTGCCGCACCATTTGCAGCGGTTGTCGCAGTCCTATCCGGGGATCAAGCTGCATGTGCATGAGAAGGAGCGTGCCGAGATCGAGCAGAGTCTGGTGGAGGGCGACATCGACATGGCGGTGGTGCTGACTTCCAACCTGCGCCATCGCGAGATCGCTTACGAGACGCTGTTTGGTTCGGTGCGCCGGCTGTGGCTACCGGCGCGCCATCCGCTGGGGGAGCGCTCGGTGGTAAATCTCTCCGAGGTGGTCAATGAGCCCTTCATCCTGCTGACGGTGGACGAGGCCGACAAGACCGCGCTGCGCTACTGGAACCAGAGCGGACGCAAGCCCAACATCATCATGCGCACCAGTTCCATCGAGGCGGTGCGCAGCATGGTGGCCAATGGGTCGGGGGTGGCGATTTTGTCGGACCTGGTGTATCGGCCGTGGTCGCTGGAGGGGTTGCGTATCGAGACCGTGTTGTTGATGGATCACGTGCCGGCCATGAATGTGGGGCTGGCCTGGCGCAAGGGGGTGAAATTTACGCCGGCGATGGAGGCGGTGCGGGAGTATTTCAGGCAGTCGTTTTTGACGCCGCAGTTGAGTAGTGGGAGGAGGTGAGAAAGTGATTCTCATAATTGGAGAATCACTTTCAGTTGAATTGTCCACAGCACTTGTCGTGGACAAGCGGAAATGATTTAGAGAATTTCTTCCTGAGAGGCCACCATCCAGACGCGCTTGAGAGGCAGTTCTGCCTTGAGGTCCTCATCGAGGCGGTCATATTGGTCGAAGAGTTGTTCGAGTATTTCCTTTTGCGTCCACAGGCGCAGCCGGAAGAACTGTGAAGCCATTTCCTTCTGTACGTTGCCCTTGAAGCCACCCCAGGCCACGAACAAGCCTTGGTCAGCGTTGAACTTGGTCATCGCGCCCAATAATTTATCCACAGGCTCGCGCCCGATGGGTGAGTCTTCCGACTTGACCTCGATGCACAGGCGTGGTGCCGAAAAGCCCAGCGGGCCGGAACCGGCCAAGATATCGGCGCCGCCGTCCGCGCCTTCCGGGCTGCGGTAGGTCGTGTAGCCCTGCGCCTTGAGGATGCCTTCAATCAGGCGGGTCAGGCCGTGGCCCTTGAAACGGGCGGAGATCAGGGAGGCAATCTGGTCGCGCGCCAGTTCGTCCAGGTCGGTATCGGCGGTGTCTTCATCGTTGCTGACCGTTGCCGGCGCTTGGGTGGCAATGGCGAGAGTTTCTGCTTTCCAGCCGTTGGCGCGCATGGCGGCAATACGCTTTTCGGCGTTGTTGCGCTTGATGCGGCAGATGGTCATGAAGGCGCCGAAGGAGAACAACAAGTCCTTGCCGAAGTGCGTGCGGGGGATGGCTTCGCCTATCCATTTGACGGCGCGGGAGTGGAAGAAGGGGTTGGGACCGGATGCTTGCGACTGATAGTCTCCGGTGATTTCACCGATGTAGACCGCTGGCTGTGACTTCAGGGGGATGACGACCAGATCGCCGATGTTCATCTCATGCGCGAAGGGCCAGACCTGGCTGACCCAGTTCTGGATGGTCTTGGGCTTGGCTTCGCTGTAGCGCTGGGTCATCGCGGCGGTGAGCTCGCTGCGGCCGGACATTTTGGAGAGATCGACGTCGAGATCGTCCCAGGTCACGTAGACGCGGTTTTCCTGGATGAACTTGTGTTCGTACTCGCCGTGGGAGCCGGCGCGGATGAGCCAGATGGACATGGATGGTTTCCTTGTTTTGTTTTCTAGGGCGGAATGGGTTTAGAAGGTTGGCGATGATGATAGCTGAAAGCTTAATTAATTGGAGGCGGTTAGTTATCTCCAGATTTCTGGCGTTTGCGAGGTTGAGGAACTTGATCGGACGGTGTAATAAGCTTAACGAGTCTTCAAATGGTAGACTCTCGCCCTACGATTCAGGAGCTGGCTGACGTGCCAGCAAAGCTTCCTGGCATCAGCGCGGCAGCTAAAGCCCGCCGTCCAGGCTGCGAACGAATTGAAAGAGGGAATGAAAAAATGAAAAGCGTACTACAACGTGTCCAGCGGGCCTCGCAACGAGCTAGTCACTTCGAATTAGATACTCCAGCGAATGTTGTTCTTAAGGGGCTGGGACTAAAGATTGATTAAGAAATAAGCGCGACCCACGATAGCCGCTCATCCGCACGCCTTCCTATTTGGTATGTTGCATCGTTCGGTCGAGAGTAGCACGGGCCGCCTATCGTTCCACCCAGTAAGACTATCTGCTATTGCTCGCGTGTCAGCTAACGTCGCAGACCGTTGGAGCGGAAAGCCGCGTTCGACTAGCTTTCTGAGCAAGAAAAAATAACTGAAATTGAATCACAATGGCCATCAAGAAATCAGATCTCTATTCCTCCCTTTGGGCATCTTGCGACGAACTGCGCGGCGGCATGGATGCCAGTCAGTACAAAGACTACGTGCTGTTCATGCTGTTCATCAAGTATGTTTCGGACAAGTATGGCGAGTCTGATGACTTTTCTCCGCCCGTCACGATTCCCCCCGGAGCCAGCTTCAAAGATATGGTTGCGCTCAAGGGAAAGAGCGATATCGGTGACAGGATCAACACACAGGTGATTCAGCCGCTGATTGACGAAAACTCGCGCCTTGCGCGCAGTGATTTTCCTGATTTCAACGACCCGAACAAACTCGGTGAAGGTCAGGCGATGGTGGATCGCCTCAGCAATTTGATTGGTATCTTTCAAAAGCCTGAACTAGATTTTTCGAAGAACCGCGCCGAGAACGACGACATTCTGGGGGATGCCTACGAATACCTGATGCGTCATTTCGCCTCACAGAGCGGCAAGAGCAAGGGCCAGTTCTACACCCCATCCGAAGTCAGTCGGATCATGGCTAAGGTTGTGGGGATATCTCCCTCCAATGCAGTGGCATCGACCACTGCGTACGACCCCACCTGTGGTTCTGGTTCGTTGCTGCTCAAAGTTGCAGCCGAGGCAGGAAAACACATTACGTTGGAAGGCCAGGAAATGGACGTGACCACTGCTGGTCTCGCCCGTATGAACATGATCCTGCACGACTTTCCAACCGCCAACATCCTGCAGGGCAATACGCTCGCATCGCCGAAGTTCAGGGATGGTGAGTCGCTGCGAACCTATGACTACGTGGTCGCCAATCCGCCATTTTCAGACAAGACTTGGAGCACAGGAATGACCCCGGCCAGCGATCCGCACCAGCGGTTTGTTTGGGGGGAGCCGCCGAAAAAGCAAGGCGACTATGCTTACCTGTTGCACATCATTCGTTCAATGAAGAGCACTGGAAAAGGTGCGTGCATTCTGCCGCACGGCGTCCTTTTTCGGGGCAACGCCGAGGCTGTCATCCGCGAGAAACTGGTGCGCTCGGGCATCCTCAAAGGGATCATCGGTCTGCCGGGCAACCTTTTCTACGGCACCGGCATCCCGGCCTGCATTTTGGTGCTGGACAAGGAAAACGCTTCAGCCCGCAAAGGCATCTTCATGATCGACGCCTCCAAGGGCTACATCAAGGATGGTCCCAAGAACCGCCTGCGTGAGCAGGACATTCACAAGATCGTCGATGCCTTCACCAAGTTGACGGAGTTGCCACGCTACTCGCGCATGGTACCGCTGACCGAGATCGCAGACCCCAAGAACGACTACAACCTCAACCTGCCACGCTACATCGACAGTACCGAACCTGAAGACATCCAGGACATTGATGGCCACTTGCGTGGCGGGATTCCAGAGCGTGACCTGGATGCGTTGAGCGACTATTGGAAGGTCATCCCAGGTGTGCGTAATGCCCTGTTCGCGTCAGCCGGGCGCGCTGGTTATGCACAGCTGAAACTGCCCATCGCCGAGGTGAAGACCGCCATCTTTGCACATCCTGAGTTCACTGCATTCAATCAAAAGACGACCAAGATCTTTGTTGACTGGAAGCAGACCAGCACACCGCAGCTAAAGGGCTTTGCGAAAAACGGCCACCCGAAGCAATTGATCGAAACACTGTCCGAGGAGTTGCTTTCCCGATTCAAGTCGACGCCCCTAGTCAATGCCTATGACGTGTATCAACATCTCATGGACTACTGGGCCGAGTCGATGCAAGACGACTGCTACCTGATCTCCGACGCAGGCTGGCAGGCTGGGGCGCAGCCGCGTGAAATTATTCAGGTCAAGAACAAGGACGGCAAGTTGGCGTGGCCGGAAGCGCATGACTACAAGAAAGGCAAGCGCCGCTTCAAATCGGATCTGATTCCGGCGTCAATTCTGATTGCCCGTTATTTCATCGCTGAACGGGACGCCATTGAAACATTTGAGTCCAAGCTGGCAGATGTCGAGCAGCAACTTCAGGAGATGATGGAAGAGAACAGCGGTGAAGAAGGGCTGCTGGCCGAGGTCATTGAAGGCGAGGGCGACAAGCAGAAGATCACGGCTAAGGCTGTCAAAGCCCGCCTGAAGGAAATCGATCACGATCCTGACTATGCCGACGAATGCAAGGTGCTGCAGGACTACGCCGCCTTGCTCGACCAGCAGACCGATATCAAGGTAAAACTGAAAGCGGCGCAGGATGACCTTGAGTCCAAGTTGGATGCCAAGTACCCCAAGCTGACGGAGGATGAAATCAAGATACTTGTGGTGGACGACCAATGGTTGGCGATCTTGGGCGACGCCGTGCAAGGTGAGCTGGATAGGGTTTCTCAGAGACTCACCAGTAGAATTCGCCAGCTTGCAGAGCGTTATGCCAAGCCGTTGCCGACGCTGGCCAATGATCTTGCAATACTTTCAGCGCGAGTAGATGAGCACCTGAAAAAGATGGGGGCTGTATGGAACTGAGCCCAGGCTACAAGATTTCCGAGGTCGGGGTGATTCCTGATAGTTGGGAGGTAAAGACCTTAGGCTCTCTTACAACACTCCTAACAAACGGTTTTGTTGGGACTGCCACTACCGCTTACGTCGATGGTGATGATGGCATACTCTATATTCAAGGTTACAACGTCGAGGAAAACGGATTCAATTTCAGAGGCATTAAACGTGTTTCAAAAATATTCCACGCCAAAAATAAAAAATCTTGTTTGGAGATAGGTGATTTACTCACGATTCAGACAGGAGACGTCGGCGTTACAACCGTTGTGACTTCAGAAATTGCAGGAGCAAATTGTCATGCCTTGATCATTTCTCGGTTCAGGATATGGGAATCTGAACCTTGGTACTACTCCCAATATTTCAATTTTGAGCGAGGGCGTGCAACACTCAAACAGATCGAAACAGGGACAACGATGAAGCACCTTAATGGTGGCGATATGAAGCGTATTTTTTTGCCGTCGCCACCTGTTGAGGAGCAACGAGCCATCGCGCAAGCCCTGAACGATGTGGATGTATTACTTGCAGCACTCGAAGAAATGATCGCAAAGAAGCGCGATTTGAAGCACGCTGTTGTGCGGAAATTGATGACTGGCGAGATTCGACTGCCGGGTTTTTCAGGTGAGTGGCAGAAAAAGACCTTCGGTGAACTGGGCGAGACCTATGGTGGGCTAACTGGGAAAAAGAAATCGGATTTTGGGGTCGGCTCTGCCAAGTACATCGCTTTCACGAATGTGATGGCGAATGCGGTGGTCGATTGCGCCGCTGTCGAGCCAGTGAACGTGTCACCCTCTGAGACTCAAAGCAAAGTGCTACGCGGTGACCTACTTTTCAACGGCTCCTCCGAAACGCCGGAGGAGGTTGCGTTTTGCTCACTGATGACCGAAGCAGTGCCGGATTTGTATCTCAACAGCTTCTGTTTCGGATTTCGTCTTTTTGACGATCAGCAAGTGAACGGTCTATTTTTTACCTATTACATCCGTGCCAAACCAGGGCGAGAAATAATGAAGGCACTTGCACAAGGTTCCACAAGGTACAACCTCTCTAAAGCAGCCCTGCTTGATGCGTCGATCCTATTGCCCAGGATAGATGAACAAGTGGCTATCGCAGAAGTTCTTTGTGAAATGGACGCAGAGCTAATTGCACTTGAGTCGCGCCGGGATAAAACCCGCAACATCAAAAGAGCCATGATGCAAGAGCTGCTCATGGGGAAAACGCGGCTGATTGCCAAGGAGAAAAGTCGTGTCTGAACGAACCCGATCTGAACGCAAGACGCAGAACCGTGTTGCCTCTCTGTTTACGGATGTAAGTCACCCTGACTGTCTTGGTTATGATTATCTAGGTGAGTGGAGTAAACGCAATGAGGGGCAAGGTGGCAGCCGCGCCGTCGAGACAGATTTTTTGCGTAGTAACCTTAAGAAGCGTGGTTATTCCCACGCCCACATCTCCGCCGCGCTACAAAAGCTCCTAACGGCAGCCGACTCCACCGGCGTTACTCTGTATCAAGCCAATCTGCGCACCTACCAATTGCTGCGCTATGGCGTACCGGTACAGATCGCAGCCGGGCAGGTACATGAGACAGTACACCTCATCGATTGGGAAATTCCCGACAACAATGATTTTGGCCTGGCCGAAGAGGTCACCTTGCGCGGAGGCTACGAACGGCGGCCTGATATGGTGGTGTATATCAACGGCATCGCCATCGCAGTCATTGAACTAAAACGTAGTTCGGTAGAGGTGGCCGACGGTGTGCGTCAGCTCATCACCAACCAGGAAGAGATTTTCAATAAAGGCTTTTTCAGCACAGTCCAGTTGGTGTTGGCGGGTAGTGACTCGCAGGGGCTGCGATACGGTACCACCGGAACGCCGGAAAAGTTTTTTGTAGCGTGGAAGCAGAGCAAGGATAAAAATCCCACCACGTCAGCACCCATTGCCGAGGGAGCCTTGTTGGATAAGCCGCTGGCCCAGCTGTTTGATAAAGGGCGTCTGCTGGATTTGATCCGTAACTTTATCATCTTCGATGGAGGTCAAAAGAAGGTGCCTCGCGTGCACCAGTACAACGGCGTCAAAGCCGCCCAAGAGCGGATTAAGCAGCAAGAGGGCGGTGTCATCTGGCACACCCAAGGTAGCGGCAAGAGCATTTTGATGGTGCTCATCACTAAGTGGCTGCTGGAGTTTGATCCCCATGCCCGTGTTCTTGTCATTACTGACCGTGATGAGCTGGACAAGCAGATCGTCGGCGTGATGCGCAATGCAGGTGTGATTGGCGAAGACGCTGCGTCACCGCGCATTACCTCCCGCGCCGAACTCGTGCAAAAGCTCGGAGCGGCCACGCCTCGTTTGATGTGCGCACTGATTCACAAGTTTGATGCGACCGATCTGCAAAGTGAACCACCCAGGGTAGCGGGCCGCATTTACGTCTTGGTCGATGAATGTCATCGCACGCAGGGCGGCAGCATGAACAAGCAGATGAAGCGTTGGCTGGAGAATGCAGTTTTCATCGGTTTCACCGGTACGCCTCTGCTGCGCAAAGACAGGCAAACCACCCGCGAGGTATTTGGTACCTATATCCACACTTACAAGTTTGATGAAGCGGTGACAGACAAGGTGGTGCTCGACCTGAAGTACGAGGCACGTGATGTGCCGCAGCGACTGACGTCGAAGAAAGCCATTGATGACTGGTTCGATCAGAAGACCAAGGGTCTGAATAATTTTAGGCGCTCGGTTTTGCGGAAGCGCTGGGCGACCATGGAAGAATTGATGAGCGCCGGTGAGCGTAAGCAGCGCATCATTGCCGACATCATCCACGACTTCGGCGTCAAGCAGCGCCTGAACAATGACCGCGGAACGGCCATTCTGGTGGCCGCTTCCATCTATGATGCGTGTCATTATTTCCGCCTGTTCCAAAACACGTCTTTCGGGAAGTATTGCGGAATCATTACCTCTTACGAACCCAATCACAACGCAATCTCGCGCGAACCAAAGGATAGCGACGAACGCTACAAGTTTGATACTTATACTGAGCATGTCCTGCAGAAAGACCAGAGCACCAAGGACTACGAGGATAAGGTCAAGCAGCGCTTTATCGATGAACCTGCCAATCTGAAGTTGTTGATTGTCGTGAGCAAACTGCTGACGGGCTTCGATGCGCCGTCTTGCACTTACATCTATCTCGACAACGGTCTAAGTGATCACACTCTGTTCCAGGCTATTTGCCGCACCAATCGGCTCGATGGCGACGATAAAGACTACGGTCACATCGTCGATTACAAAGAGCTTTTCGATAAGGTGCAAGACTCTATCGCCGTCTATACCTCGGATGAGCTGGACATCGACGAAGATGGCGATGATGGTAACGTCGTCGTGAAGGACTGGCTCAAGGAGGGCAAGGCGCAGTTAGATGCTGCGCGGGAAGCCCTGCACTACTTGTGCGAGCCAGTCGCAATGCCCCGTGAGATAGAGCAATACCTGCACTATTTCTGTGGGGATGCCAATGATCCTGAAGCGTTGCAAGATACTGAGCCGCTACGCATCTCGTTTTATAAGTCTGCTGCCGTATTTCTGCGAGCATATGCGGCGATTGCGCAAAAGCTAGAAGATGCAGGGTATTCATCGCTGGATATTGCTGCTCTAGAAAAAGAGATAGCGTTCTACAGCGACATCCGCATGGCGATCAAGAAGCATTCTTGCGAAGAGCTTGATATCAAGCCCTATGAGGCGGATATGCGCCACCTCATCAACTCTTACATCCAAGCAGACTCGGCCGAACAGTTGGGTAACCTCAACTCGCTTTCGCTGACTGAGCTGATCATTGAAACCGGTATTCACGACGCCATTGCCAAGAAACTTAATCAAAAGGGAAAGCTGTCGAAGAATGCTATTGCCGAAGGCATCATCAACAACGTTCGCAAGACGATCATTCGTGATCAACTGACTGATCCGAAGTTTTATGACGAAATATCCAAGCTCCTCGAAGATCTGATTAAGCAAAAGCGAGATGACACTGCCGCCTACGAGAAATTTCTCCAGAAGGCAGAGGAGTTGGTGAAGAGGATGGCCGCAAAAAATAATGGTAGTCATCCGCACGTGCTCAACGGGAACGAGGAAGCCGTCACGCTCTTCAATAATCTGACTGGGATCCCGGTTGCAAATTTCGTCTGCCCGGTTGACGATGACGGTAAGGCAGCGCTCGCACTGAAGCTCGATCAGGCCATGCGAGAGCAGGCTCCTGCTGGATGGAAGGGAGATGAGACACGTGAGAAGCAGGTGCTGAACGCGCTGTTTCCCCTTATGTCGCGGGATCGGGTTGCGACGCAGGCCATTTTTGAAATCATCAAGAACCAACCGGGGTACTGATGAACGAAACGATTCTATTGGGCGAGATTTCGATAACAGTGATCAGGAAGGACATCAAGAATGTCCACCTCACCGTGCACCCGCCCGATGGACGCGTATCGCTCGTCGCCCCAACTAACACACGTCTAGAAGTGGCGCGCGCCTACGCGATCTCAAAGCTGGTTTGGATTCGTGAACAGCAGAGAAAGTTGGAATGCCAGGCGCGGGAAACTCCACGCCGATTCATTGAGCGTGAAAGCCACTATGTTTGGGGACGGCGCTATTTAATGTCGGTCAACTATCACGATGTAAAGCCTTCAGTTGTTCTCAGCAATAAGCGGATCATTTTGACCGTTCGTCCTGGCTATGGCGAAGAAAAACGGGGCGAGGTGATGCATGAGTGGCACAAGTCGCTGCTGCATAAAGTCGTGCCGCCACTGATTCAAAAGTGGGAGCAGAGACTAATGGTAAATGTGTCGGGCTATTTCCTGCAGCGGATGAAAACTAAGTGGGGTGGTTGTAATCCCGCATTGAGACACATTCGATTGAATACGGAATTAGTGAAAAAGCCAAAGGATCTGCTTGAGTATGTTGTGGTGCATGAAATGGCCCATTTGATTGAGGCCACGCATAGTGATCGCTTTATCGCAATCCTCGATGAGCATTACCCTAGCTGGCGTGAAGCGCGTGCCGAGCTCAATGAATTGCCGTTGGCGGCGGAAGTATGGAACGAGTGATGCAGCACCTGACAGGGTAGGTACTGAAATTTTGCGAGCTGCTAGTTCTCTTGCTTGTCGACGGGCGGATGTAAGAGAGACCGTTGCAGAACAATCGCAGTCACGACAAATTCTCGGCTTTTTTTGGTCCGATGACGCGTTCGGTGGGCGTGAATTGAATTGGCGTCAGACAGCTTTCATTTAACTCGCGCATGGTCTGCTTGTCGACGGCGCCGATTTCATTCAGAGCCTCCATCGTTTCGTGGATAGCCGCATAGGCTTCGCTACGGTATCTCTTGGTCATTATTTTGTTCCACCATCAATTGCTGCTCTTCGATCAACGCGGCAAGCTGCTCTTGACCGAGCGCATGCCATGCAATAAAAAACCCCGAGTTTAATCGGGGTTCAAGTCCTACTGGAATTCGATAAATCGGTGTTCAGACATTGAACAAGAAATTCATCACATCCCCATCCTTGACCACATACTCCTTGCCTTCCGCGCGCATCTTGCCCGCTTCCTTGGCACCGGTCTCACCCTTGAAGGCAATGAAGTCCTCAAAGGCAATCGTCTGCGCACGGATGAAGCCGCGTTCGAAATCGGTGTGGATCACGCCCGCCGCCTGCGGACCGGTAGCACCCACCGGCACCGTCCAGGCGCGTACTTCCTTGACGCCCGCCGTGAAGTAGGTCTGCAGGCCCAGCAGCTTGAACGCCGCACGGATCAGACGGTCCAGGCCCGGCTCTTCCATGCCCATATCGGCCAGGAAGTCGGCCTTGTCGGCGTCGTCGAGATCGGCGATCTCGGCTTCGATGGCCGCGCAGATGGCCACGATGGGGGCGTTCTGTTCCTGGGCGTAGGCGGTCAGCTGGTCCAGCAGCGGGTTGTCGGTGAAACCGCTGTCGGACACGTTGGCCACATACATCGCCGGCTTGGCCGTGATCAGGCACAAGGGCTTGATCAGCAGCATCTCTTCGGCATCCAGACCCAGCGCGCGCACCGGCTTGGCTTCGTCCAGCGCCGGCATGATGCGCTCCAGCAGCGCCACCAGCTTGGCCGCATCCTTGTCGCCGGAACGGGCCTTCTTCTGTTCGCGGTGGATGGCCTTCTCGACCGTGCCCATGTCGGCCAGCGCCAGTTCGGTCTGGATCACGGCGATATCGTCCAGCGGGCTCACGCGACCGGCTACGTGGATCACGTTCGGGTCTTCAAAGCAACGCACCACGTTGACAATGGCATCGGTCTCGCGAATGTGCGACAGGAACTGGTTGCCCAAACCTTCACCCTTGGAGGCACCCGCCACCAGGCCCGCAATGTCCACGAATTCCACCGTGGCCGGCAGGATGCGCTCGGGCTTGACGATCTCCGCCAGCGCCTTCAGGCGCGGATCAGGCACTTCCACGATGCCGACGTTGGGCTCGATGGTGCAGAACGGATAGTTCTCGGCGGCGATGCCCGCCTTGGTCAGCGCATTGAAAAGAGTGGATTTACCGACGTTGGGCAGACCCACGATGCCGCATTTGAGGCTCATGACAGATTCTTCCGAAAGCAAAACCGACATTGTAGCAAGCCCCACGCCCCAAGCCCCAGCTTTGCAACGCAGCATCGAAGCGCACGTATGCGCTGTGGTATCCGGCCATCACTGGTAACATGCGAGTCTTGATTCGCATCTCGGAAATTGTCTGCAATGCACCATTCCGTTGCAGATGTACCACGCAATAAGAATTTTTTTGCCGGTGCAATATTTAAATGACTCATCCGTCATCTAGTTGGTTGTCGGAAAGTGTACCTATTTGTAGTGAACATGCCTGTAACTTGTAAAGAACAGGCGTTTTCAGCGCCCGTGATTTACAGGCTGTATTGCCTTCTTGAAAGCGATTTGTAAAATTTGCTCTACAATGTCGGTTTTCCCAAATCCTCAAAGAATCCCCTTGCCTCCCGTGCCCAACATCGTCGAAATCCGCGATCTGCATTTCCGTTATGGCGACCGGCCCATCCTGACCGGTTTGCAGATGGACTTCCCGCGCGGCAAGGTGGTGGCGGTGATGGGCGGTTCCGGATCCGGCAAGACCACCATCCTGCGCCTGATCGGCGGGCAGTTGCAGCCTCAGCAGGGCAGGGTGGAAGTAGATGGCGAGAACGTGCCCTCGCTGGCGACCCGGCAGTTGTATGTGCTGCGCCGCAAGATGGGCATGCTGTTCCAGAACGGCGCGCTCTTTACCGACATGACGGTGTTCGACAACGTGGCCTTCCCGTTGCGCGAGCATACCGACCTGGATGAAACGCTCATCCGCGACCTGGTTCTCATGAAGTTGAATGCCGTGGGCCTGCGCAATGCCGCCGCCCTCAAGCCGGCCGAGATCTCCGGCGGCATGGCGCGCCGTGTGGCGCTGGCACGGGCCATCGCTCTGGACCCGGCGTTGATCATGTATGACGAACCCTTCGCCGGGCTCGATCCGATTTCCATGGGCGTGACGGCCAACCTGATCCGCCGCCTCAACGATGCCCTGGGGTCGACCTCGATCCTGGTGTCGCACGATGTCAATGAATCCTTTGCCATTGCCGACTATGTGTATTTCCTGTCGGCCGGCAAGATCGTGGCCCAGGGAACGCCGCAACAGATGCGTGAATCCACCGATCCCTATGTGAAGCAATTTGTCCACGCCGAGGCCGATGGTCCGGTGCCCTTCCATTATCCGGGCCGTTCGCTGGCCGAGGACCTGGGCCTGGGAGGTGGCGCATGATCGTCCGTCTGCTCGGCGGTCTGGGCCGCAGCGTGCGCGAGTTCGCAGTCGGCGTGGGTTTTGCCGCGCGCATGTTCATCAACATGCTGGGGGCCTCGCTGGGCCTGCTGCGCCGTCCGCGCTTGATTACCGACCAGATCCACTTCATCGGCAACTATTCGCTGGTGATCATTACGGTGTCGGGCCTGTTCGTGGGGTTCGTGCTGGGTCTGCAGGGGTATTACACGCTCAATAAATATGGTTCGGAGCAGGCCTTGGGTCTGCTGGTGGCCTTGTCGCTGACCCGTGAGCTGGGCCCGGTGGTCACGGCCCTGCTCTTCGCCGGGCGCGCCGGGACCTCGCTGACCGCCGAAATCGGTCTGATGAAGGCTGGTGAACAGTTGTCGGCCATGGAAATGATGGCCGTGAACCCGCTGCAACGCGTGGTGGCGCCCCGTTTCTGGGCCGGCGTGATCGCCATGCCGGTGCTGGCGGCCATCTTCAGCGCCGTCGGTGTGCTGGGGGGCTATGTGGTCGGCGTGCTGCTCATCGGTGTGGATGAGGGCGCGTTCTGGTCGCAGATGCAGGGCGGGGTGGATGTGTGGAACGATATCGCCAATGGCGTGTTGAAGAGCATCGTCTTCGGCGTGGCCGTGACCTTCGTGGCATTGTTCCAGGGATATGAAGCCCAGCCTACGCCCGAAGGCGTGGCCCGCGCCACCACCCGGACCGTGGTGATCGCCTCGCTCACCGTACTGGGCCTGGATTTCCTGCTGACTGCACTGATGTTCAGCTGAGCGGCCACAGTACTTGGACTGGCGCCCGGTGAGGGCGCAATGATGTGAATAAAAGGGTAGAAAAAGGGTTGAATATGCAACGTAAATCTCTGGATGCCTGGGTGGGAATCTTCGTGCTGGCCGGCGTGGCGGCACTGGCGTTCCTGGCGCTCAAGGTGGGCAACATGAGCTCGATGTCCTTTGGCCAGAAGACCTATGCCCTCAAGGCCAATTTTGACAACATCGGCGGCCTCAAGTCGCGTGCGGCCGTCAAGAGTGCCGGCGTGGTGGTGGGCCGGGTGGACTCGATCCGTTTCGATGACCAGACCTTCCGTGCCGTGGTCACGCTGAACATGGACGAGGGCTACAAATTCCCCAAGGACAGCTCGGCCAAGATCCTGACCTCTGGCCTGTTGGGTGAACAATACATCGGCATCGAGCCGGGCGGCGATACTGCTAACCTGGCTGCGGGCGATACGATTAAGATGACACAATCCGCGATCGTGCTGGAAAACCTGATCGGTCAGTTCCTGTACAGCAAGGCGGCAGAGGGAAAGGATGATTCCAAATGAATCAAATGAATAAAAAAACCATCAGCACCGCTTATGCAGGCCGCCTCGGCGCCTTCGCCCTTGCTGCCGCCGCCCTGACCGGCTGTGCCAGCACCAGCAACAATCCCAAGGATCCGCTGGAAGGCTTCAACCGCACCATGTTCAGCTTCAACGACACGGTCGACAAGGTGGCCCTGAAGCCGGCTGCGCAAGCCTACGACACCGTGGTGCCGACGCCGGTCCAGCGCGGCGTGGGCAACTTCTTCGGCAACATCGGCGATGTCTGGTCGTCCATCAACCAGCTGCTGCAGGGCCGCATCGAGCAGGGGGTCTCGACCTTCATGCGTGTGGCCATCAACACGACCTTTGGTCTGGGTGGCGTGCTGGACGTGGCGACCGAAGCGCGTCTGCCGCGTGAGAAGTCCGATTTCGGCCAGACCCTGGGCAAATGGGGCGTCGGCTCCGGTCCCTACGTGGTGCTGCCGTTCTTCGGGCCCTCCACCCTGCGCGACACCGCCGGCATGCCGGTGGACCTGTACGGCGACCTGTGGACCTACAAGCGTCCGACCCGCTGGCGCAATGTCGGTGCGGTGGTCCGCATCGTCGACCGTCGCGCCCAACTGCTGGATGCCTCGACCCTGCTGGAAGATGCCGCACTGGACAAGTATGACTTCGTGCGCGATGCCTACCTGCAACGCCGCCAGAGCCAGATCAACGGTGCCTCCGGTGGCAGTGAGCAGAAGGAAGAAACCATCAAGCCCTGATGGCCCGGATCGCCTCGCGGGTGTAACCTCCGGGGCGCCCGCAGGGGCGCTTTGGTCTTGAAATGTGGCCGAACTGCCCAATCTGCGCTTTCCGTGCAATCTCCCCTCAGGGCAATCTGTAACATCCGTGCCGAACTGTGACGGCGCGGGAACCCCGCTCCCGGGCGGGTTTCGAAGGACAACGCCAGCTGCCGTCGGCGCGCCGTACAGCGCGACGCCACCGGGCAGCCCCGGCGCCTTCTGCCGACTCGAATGGAAAACCGACTTATGAAGATGCTTACCAAACTTTTCGCCATCGCCGCCTTTGCCGTTCCGGCGCTGTCCTTCTCCGGCGCCGCATCGGCCCAGGAGGCCCCGGATGCGCTGGTCAAGCGCATCAGTTCCGAAGTTCTGGATACTGCCAGGAACGACAAGGACATCCAGGCCGGCAACAACGCCCGCATCATGCAGCTGGTGGAGCAGAAGATCCTGCCCTACGTGGATTTCGAGCGCATGACCCAACTGGCCGCCGGCCGCTACTGGCGCCAGGCGACGCCTGAGCAGCAAAAGCAGCTGATCACCCAGTTCCGTAGCCTGCTGGTGTTCACCTATGCCGGCGCGCTGTCGCAGGTGCGCGACCAGAAGATCGAATTCAAGCCGCTGCGCGCTGCGCCGACCGATACCGAAGTGGAAGTGAACTCGCAGGTCATCTCCTCGCGCGGTGGCGAGCCGATCCAGCTGAGCTATCGCCTGGAAAAGAAGGCCGACGGCTGGAAGCTGTATGACGTCAACGTGCTGGGCGCCTGGCTGGTGGAAGCCTATCGCGGTACCTTCTCCAGCGAGATCAACAAGGGCGGCATCGACGGGCTGATCAAGGCCCTGACGGACAAGAACCAGCAACTGGCCGCGCGCGGCAAGAAGTAATCTCCGTCACTGCTGACCGACCCTCGACCACTGACCCCTGATCCGAAAGAGCGCATCATGTTCAAGCCCGGCGCCTCGTTGACCTTCACCAATGCCAGCTCGGTGTTGCGCCAGGGCCTGTCGGCCATCGCCGCCGGCCAGGCCAGCATCGACGTCAGCGAGGTGGTCGTGGTCGATTCCTCGGCAGTGGCGACCCTGCTGGCCTGGCGGCGCGCTGCAGCCGGTCGTGGTGCGGCACTGGAGTTCGGGGTCTTGCCCGCCAATTTGCAAAGCCTGGCCGACCTCTACGGTGTGACCGCCTTGCTGCTAGGCGCCAGCGCGCCGACTTCCGCGACTGATCGACATCACTGATCGCGCTCTCCCCAGTCGTCCGGGCTCCCGGACGCCGGGAAGCCCGTCCGGGGCGGCCCCGAATATCGAATTCCCCTATAATCGAAGGTTTTGCAGGCGCGTCGGCAGCCTGGGCCGCGGATAAGCTTTCCGCCCAGGCAATCTCCTGCCTGTCGGCAATGCCGACGGCAACACCGAAACACTGCGCTATTTTTCATGGCACAACGACAAGATGGCTGCGACAGCCTGCCTCCCCAGCGGAGAGCATGGCGCAGCCAGGGCGAGGTGGACAGCGGATTCCCCGGTGGAACTCCTGGCTCCTTATTTCTTTCTGGCAAGTAACGTATTGAACGGGCGAGGCAATGGCCGCTCTCCAAATCACAGACATCAAGAAGCGCTACCAGTCCCTGCAGGCGCTGGGTGGCGTATCCCTGGCGATCGAAGAAGGTGAATTCTTCGGTCTGCTCGGTCCCAACGGGGCCGGCAAGACCACGCTCATTTCCATCATTGCCGGCTTGAACCGGGCCGATTCGGGCTCGGTCACCATTCACGGGCATGACGTGGTGAGCGACTATCGCGGCGCCCGCATGAACCTGGGCGTGGTGCCGCAGGAGCTGGTCTTCGATCCCTTCTTCACCGTGCGCGAGACCTTGCGCATGCAGTCCGGCTATTTCGGTCTGACCAACAACGACAAGTGGATCGACGAGGTCATGGAAAACCTCGACCTCACCAACAAGGCCGATACCAACATGCGCGCGCTGTCCGGCGGCATGAAGCGGCGCGTGCTGGTGGCCCAGGCGCTGGTGCACAAGCCACCCGTGATCGTGCTGGACGAACCGACCGCCGGGGTGGATGTGGAATTGCGCCAGACCCTGTGGCAGTTCATCGGACGCCTGAACCGCGAAGGGCATACCATCGTGCTGACCACGCACTATCTGGAAGAAGCCCAGGCCTTGTGCAATCGCATCGCCATGTTGAAGTTCGGCCGTGTGGTGGCGCTGGATTCGACCGAGGCCCTGATTCGCCGCATCTCCGGTTCGCAGATGCTGTTGCGCTTGAAGCGCGGCAGCCTGCCCGATGGCTTGAAGGCATTGGTCACCCATCCGGAAGAGCTGTTGTCGGGCAATAAATTCACGCTGCGCGTGACGGACTACAAGGAAGTCGAACCCATCCTGGCCACGCTGCGCGCCTCGGGCGCGGAGATCGACGATCTGCAGTTGCAGCAGGCCGACCTGGAAGACGTCTTCATCCAGATCATGGGAGATGAAAAATGATTGGTTTCCGTACCCTGTTCTACAAGGAAATCCTGCGTTTCTGGAAGGTGGCCACCCAGACCATCACCGCGCCCATCGTCACGGCCCTGCTGTACCTGCTGATCTTCGGCCACGTACTGCAGGATCGCGTACAGGTTTATCCGGGCGTGAACTACACCGGTTTCCTGGTGCCGGGCCTGGTGATGATGAGCGTGTTGCAGAATGCCTTTGCCAATAGCTCTTCTTCGCTGATCCAGTCCAAGATCACCGGCAACCTGGTGTTCGTATTGCTGACGCCGCTGTCGCACTGGGAACTGTTTGGCGGCTACGTACTGGCGGCCGTGGTGCGCGGTCTGATGGTGGGCGCGGGCGTGTTCGTGGTCACCGTCTGGTTCGGCCACCTGGACTTCGTGGCGCCGCTGTGGATCCTGATGTTCGCCCTGCTGGGAGCGGGCATCCTGGGCACCATGGGGCTGATCGCGGGCATCTGGGCCGAGAAGTTCGACCAGCTGGCGGCGTTCCAGAATTTCCTGATCGTGCCGCTGACCTTCCTGGCCGGCGTGTTCTATTCGATACACTCGCTGCCTCCGTTCTGGCAGGCGGTATCGCATTTCAACCCGTTTTTTTATATGATCGACGGCTTTCGTTATGGCTTCTTCGGCCAGTCCGACATTCCCCCCATGACCAGCCTCGGTATCGTCGCCGTGTTCTTCGTGGCGCTGTCTACCCTGGCCGTGCGCATGCTCAAGAGCGGCTACAAGCTGCGGGCAGGTTCGCATTGAACACCCTGCGCCCCGCCATCTCCCTCATTCCCGTGAAGAGCCTCAACATGCTACCCACACCTGAACTCGTCAAAAGCTACATCGCCGCCGGCCTGGAGTGCCAGCACCTCGAAGTGGAGGGCGATGGCCAGCACTTCACCGCCGTTATCGTCGCCGAGGCGTTTGCCGGCAAGCGCCTGATCCAGCGTCACCAGCTGGTCTATGCCGCGCTGGGTGACCGCATGCGCGAAGAAATTCACGCGCTGTCGATGAAGACCCTGACTCCCGAAGAATTCCAGAAATAAGGCAACACGATGGACAAGCTTTTGATCCGTGGCGGCAAGCGCCTCTCCGGTGACCTCACCATTTCCGGTGCCAAGAATGCCGCGCTGCCTATCTTGTGCGCGGGCCTGCTGACCGATGGCGACCTGGTGCTTTCCAATGTGCCCCACCTGCAGGATGTCTCCACCATCACCAGGCTGATGACGCAGATGGGCTTGCGCGTACGCGAGAACGGCGAGCGGCTGGTCTTGAACGGCAATGACATCACCCGCCCCGAAGCGCCCTATGAGCTGGTCAAGACCATGCGTGCCTCGATCCTGGTGCTGGGCCCCTTGCTGGCGCGCTTTGGCCAGGCCAAGGTGTCGCTGCCCGGCGGTTGTGCCATTGGTTCACGTCCGGTCGACCAGCACATCAAGGGACTGCAGGCGATGGGCGCGGAAATTCATATCGAGGCCGGATACATCCATGCCAAGGCCAAGCGCCTGAAAGGGGCGCGCATCGTCACCGACATGATCACCGTGACCGGCACCGAGAACCTCTTGATGGCTGCCGCCCTGGCCGATGGCGAGACCGTGCTGGAAAACGCTGCGCGCGAACCTGAAGTGGGTGACCTGGCCAATCTGTTGGTGAAGATGGGCGCGAAGATCGAGGGCATCGGCACGGATCGCCTGGTGATCCAGGGTGTGGATAAGCTGCACGGTGCCGAGCATGAGGTCATCGCCGACCGCATCGAGACCGGCACCTTCCTGTGCGCCGTTGCGGCCACCGGTGGCGACGTTACCCTGCACCGTACCCGTGCCGGCCTGCTCGATGCTGCGCTGGACAAGCTGCGCGAAGCCGGTGCCATCCTCACTTCGGGCGAGGACTGGATCCGTATCCAGATGGCGCGCCGTCCCAAGGCGGTGAGCTTCCGTACGACTGAATATCCGGGCTTCCCGACCGACATGCAGGCGCAGTTCATGGCCTTGAACTGCCTGGCCGAAGGCACCAGCCACGTTACCGAGACCATCTTCGAGAACCGTTTCATGCACGTGCAGGAATTGAATCGCCTGGGCGCGGCCATCGATGTGGAAGGCAATACCGCCATCGTCACCGGGGTCGAGAAATTCCTCGGCGCCCCCGTGATGGCGACCGACCTGCGCGCCTCGGCCTCGCTGGTCATCGCCGGCCTGGCGGCGCAGGGCGAGACGGTGGTGGAGCGCATTTATCACCTCGACCGCGGCTATGACCGCATGGAAGCCAAGCTGTCGGCCATCGGCGCCGATATCGAGCGCATCAAGCAAGTTTGACGGATTCCACAAAAAGTACACCATCATGACCCAACAACTGACGCTGGCACTCTCCAAGGGCCGTATTTTCGAAGAGACCCTGCCGCTGCTCAAAGCCGCCGGCATCACCGTGGCCGAGGATCCGGAATCCTCGCGCAAGCTGATCCTGCCGACCAATGACCCCGACGTGCGCGTGATCATCGTGCGCGCTTCGGACGTGCCGACCTACGTGCAATACGGCGCGGCCGATTTCGGCGTGGCCGGCAAGGACGTGCTGATGGAACATGGTGGCGAAGGCCTGTACCAGCCCATCGACCTGAACATCGCCAAGTGCCGCCTGTCCGTGGCGGTGCAGGAAGGGTTCGATTACGCCAGCGCGGTGCGCCAGGGCGCGCGTCTGCGCGTGGTCACCAAGTACGTCAATACCGCGCGCGAGCACTTCGCTGCCAAGGGTGTGCACGTCGACCTGATCAAGCTGTATGGCTCGATGGAACTGGGCCCGCTGGTGGGCCTGTCGGATGCCATCGTCGATCTGGTCAGCACTGGCGGTACGCTGCGCGCCAACAAGCTGGTGGAAGTCGAGCACATCATCGACATCTCCTCGCGCCTGGTGGTGAACCAGGCCGCGCTGAAGTTGAAGCGCGAGCGCCTGCAGCCGATTCTCGATGCCTTCGAGAAGGCTTCCAAGGCCAAGTAATTCCCACGACCCCAGACATCCTCGCAGAGCAGGTGAGACCATGAGCATTGCCATCCGAAAACTCGATTCCGCCGATGCCGGCTTCCGTGACAAGCTGTCGGCCGTGCTGGCCTTCGAAGCCAGCGAGGACGAAGCCATCGACCGCGCTGCGGCCACCATCCTGGCCGACGTGAAGGCGCGCGGTGACGCCGCCGTGCTGGAATATACCCAGCGTTTCGACCGCCTGCAGGCCACTTCCGTGGCCGCTCTGGAGATCGGCAAGGATGCGCTGCAAGCTGCACTGGCCGGGTTGCCCGAGGCACGCCGCCATGCGCTGCAGACCGCCGCCGACCGCGTGCGCGCCTATCATGAGCGCCAGAAGAAGGAATGCGGCTCCGATGGTTTCCTCTATCGCGAAGCCGATGGTACCGAACTGGGCCAGAAGGTCACGCCGCTGGATCGCGTGGGTATCTACGTGCCGGGCGGCAAGGCAGCTTATCCGTCATCGGTGCTGATGAATGCGATTCCGGCCAAGGTGGCCGGTGTGCAGGAAGTCATCATGGTGGTGCCGACTCCGGATGGCGTAAAGAATGAACTGGTGCTGGCCGCCGCCGCCATTGCCGGCGTGGATCGCGTCTTCACCATCGGTGGTGCGCAAGCCGTGGGCGCGCTGGCCTATGGCACCGCCACCATCCCGCAGGTGGACAAGATCGTCGGTCCGGGCAATGCCTACGTCGCTGCTGCCAAGCGCCGCGTGTTCGGCGTGGTGGGCATCGACATGATCGCCGGTCCCTCCGAGATTCTGGTCATCTGTGACGGTGCCACCGATCCGGACTGGATCGCCATGGACCTGTTCTCGCAAGCCGAGCACGATGAACTGGCGCAATCCATCCTGCTGTGCCCGGATGCGGACTACATCGCCAAAGTCGAAGCCTCGATCAATCGCCTGCTGGAAGATATGCCGCGCAAGGACGTGATCCGTACTTCCCTGACCGACCGTGGCGCCCTGGTCAAGGTGCGCGACATGGAGGAAGCCTGCGAGATCGCCAACATGATCGCCGCCGAGCACCTGGAGATTTCCGCGCAGGAACCGCAGCAGTGGGCCGACCAGATCCGTCACGCCGGGGCCATGTTCCTGGGCCGTTTCTCGTCCGAATCGCTGGGTGATTATTGCGCCGGTCCCAATCACGTGCTGCCGACTTCGCGCACGGCGCGTTTCTCCTCGCCGCTGGGCGTGTATGACTTCCAGAAGCGTTCCAGCATCATCCGCGTGTCGGAAGAGGGCGCGCAGACGCTGGGCAGGATTGCCGCTGAACTGGCTTATGGCGAGGGTCTGCAGGCCCACGCCCGCTCGGCCGAATTGCGGCTCAAGAAGTGAGATGATGACCTCCGCCACCGACTCCCTTGCAGGCGCCGGCTGGCTGGACCGCGTATTTTGCGAGGATGCGCTCTCGGTCGCTGCCGGCCTGGCGCGGGTTCCCGATGGCAGCGTCGATCTGATGATCGCCGATCCTCCCTACGGACTGGGCAAGGATTACGGCAATGATTCCGACAAGCTCGATACCGCCGCTTACCTGGCCTGGACCGAGCAGTGGGTCGATGCCGCGCTGCCCAAGCTGAAGCCCAATGGCAGCCTCTACATCTTCCTGACCTGGCGCAATTCGCCGGAGATCTTCGTGATGTTGAAGCAGCGCATGACCATGATCAACGAGATCATCTGGGACCGCCGCGTGCCCTCCATGGGCGGCAGCACCCGGCGTTATTCGTCGGTGCATGACACCATCGGTTTCTTCGCGCGGGCCAAGGATTATTTCTTTGATCTCGATGCCATCCGCATTCCCTACGATGCCCAGACCAAGAAGGCGCGTTCACGCTCCATCTTCGTCGGGGCCAAGTGGCTGGAAATGGGCTACAACCCCAAGGATGTGTGGAGCGTCTCGCGATTGCACCGCGAGCACAAGGAGCGCGCTGACCATCCCACCCAAAAGCCGCTGGAAGTGGTGGAACGCATGGTCAAGGCATCATGCCCGCCCGGCGGCGTGGTGCTCGATCCCTTCATGGGCAGCGGCACCACGGCCGTGGCAGCACGCCGTTGCGGGCGCCACTTCACCGGCTTTGAACTCAATCCCGATTATTGCGAACTGATCCGCCAGCGTCTCGACGCTCTCGATGCGCCGGCGCCTGCGAGCCTAGATGATGAATCCCTCCAAGCCTGAGACCGTGGACGACCTGGTGGCCAACGTGATCCGCCCGCTGGTGCGCGGTTGGCAGTCCTATCACGTGCCCTCGGCCGAAGGGATGGTCAAGCTCGATGCCATGGAAAATCCCTACCTGCTGCCGCCGGCCTTGCGTGATGAACTGGCGCAAAGACTGGCGGCACTGGCGTTGAACCGTTATCCGGTGCCGTCCTATACGCACCTGAAGGCGGCGATCTGCGCACAGTTGGGTGTGCCCGAGGGATATGACGTCCTGCTGGGCAATGGCTCGGATGAGCTCATCACCATGCTCTGCGTGGCCTGTGCCATGCCGGGGCGTACCGTCCTGGTGCCGGAGCCGGGTTTCGTCATGTACGGCATCTCGGCCAAGATGGCTGGCCTGGACTACGTAGGCGTGCCGCTGCGCGCGGACCTGACACTGGACCTGCCGGCCATGCTGGCCGCCATCGAGCAACACAGGCCCGTGATCACCTGGCTGGGCTATCCCAACAATCCGACCGGCACGCTCTATCCGATGGCCGAGGTGTTGCGCATCATCGAAGCCGTCGCGCCCTACGGCCTGGTGGTGGTGGACGAAGCCTATCAACCCTTTGCCGCCTCGACGCTGATGCCTGCATTGCCGCAGCACAACAACCTGATCGTCATGCGCACCGTCTCCAAGCTGGGCCTGGCAGGCATCCGCCTGGGCTACCTGTCGGCGGCCCCGGCCCTGTTGCGTGAATTGGACAAGGTGCGCCCGCCCTACAACGTCAACGTGCTGACCGAGGCGGCGGCGCTGTTGGTGCTGGAGCACCTGCCGGTGCTGGAGGCGCAGGCGGCACAACTGCGTGAGGCGCGCGGCGCACTGGCAGCGCGGCTGGCGGCGCTGGAAGGGGTGGAGGTGTTTGCCTCGGCGGCCAATTTCATCCTGATCCGCGTCCCGGATGCCGATAAAGTCAGCGCTGCATTGCTGGCGCGCAGGGTACTTGTCAAAAATGCCGGTAGAATGCACGTATTGCTGCGAAACTGTTTGCGTATTACCGTCAGTTCAGATGAAGAAAACCGCATTTTTCTGACGGCCCTGAAAGAAACACTGCGAGAGCACTGAAGGATTCAGGCTCCCGCACAGGCAAGCCGGCATCAAGCATTACCCAACGATAGAACACCGTCTGACCCCAACCATGTCTACACCGAGAACCGCGGAAGTCGTCCGCAACACCAACGAGACGCAGATCCGCGTTGCGATCAACCTGGATGGCACCGGCCAGCAGAAGCTGGATACCGGCGTCCCCTTCCTGGATCACATGCTGGACCAGATCGCCCGCCACGGCCTGATCGACCTGGACATCCACGCCAAGGGCGACCTGCACATCGACGCGCACCATACGGTGGAAGACGTGGGCATCACCCTGGGCATGGCGTTTGCCAAGGCCATCGGCGACAAGAAGGGCATCCGCCGCTACGGCCATGCCTACGTGCCGCTGGATGAAGCCCTCTCGCGCGTGGTGATCGACTTCTCCGGCCGTCCCGGCCTGGAATACCACATTCCCTTTACCCGCTCGATGATCGGTTCCTTCGATGTCGACCTGACCAGCGAGTTCTTCCATGGTTTCGTCAACCATGCGCAGGTGACCCTGCACGTGGACAACCTGCGTGGCGTGAATGCCCACCACCAGGCCGAGACCGTGTTCAAGGCCTTCGGCCGCGCGCTGCGCATGGCCGTCGAACTCGATGCACGCGCTGCTGGTACGATTCCGTCCACCAAGGGCAGCCTGTAAATCGCAGGGTATCGCTAAACATCATCTGGGTTTCCCGGTGCGTGAGCACCGTTCAATGTCGCCATGAATAAAATTGTTGTAGTCGATTACGGCATGGGCAACCTGCGCTCGGTGGCGCAGGCGCTGCGCCATGTCGCGCCTGAAGCCGACGTGCGCATCTCCGGCGAGGTCGCCGATATCCGCGCCGCCGACCGCGTGGTCCTGCCCGGCCAGGGCGCCATGCCCGATTGCATGCGCAGCCTGCGCGAATCCGGCGTGCAGGATGCCGTGCTCGAAGCCTCCCGCACCAAGCCGCTGTTCGGCGTGTGCGTGGGCGAGCAGATGCTGTTCGACTGGAGTGAAGAAGGCGACACCCCCGGCCTGGGCCTGCTGCCCGGCAAGGTGGTGCGCTTCGAGCTCGAAGGTATGCGCCAGGACGATGGATCGCTGTTCAAGGTGCCGCAGATGGGCTGGAACCATGTGCACCAGACCGGCGCCCACCCCTTGTGGGAAGGCATCGCAGATAATGCCTTCTTCTATTTTGTCCACAGCTATTACGCCGTCCCGGCCGAAACGTCGCAGATCGTTGGCCAAACTCCCTATGGCCGTGACTTCGCTTGTGCCGTGGCCCGCGATAATATCTTTGCAACTCAGTTCCATCCGGAAAAAAGTGCTTCGGCGGGTTTGCAGCTGTATCGGAATTTCGTACACTGGAAACCTTGATTTTTTGCCTTTCCGGCAAGAACTTCGCCGCAGAGCGTCGCCAACCCTTCTTTTTTACTGACTAGTCATCCCCTAGCCATGCTGCTCATACCCGCCATCGACCTGAAAGACGGTCATTGCGTACGCCTCAAACAAGGTGATATGGAACAAGCCACCGTTTTCTCCGAAGATCCGGCGGAAATGGCCCTGCACTGGCTCAAGCAGGGCGCGCGCCGCCTGCACCTGGTGGACCTGAACGGCGCCTTCGCCGGCAAGCCCAAGAACGAGGCGGCCGTGAAGTCCATTCTGCAGGTGGTCGCCCGCTTCGCCGAGGAAAACGAGGTCGAGGAAATCCCGGTGCAACTGGGGGGCGGCATCCGCGACCTGGACACCATCGAGCGCTATCTGGACGATGGCCTCTCCTACATCATCATCGGCACCGCCGCGGTGAAGAATCCCGGTTTCCTGCATGACGCCTGCAGCGCCTTCCCCGGCCAGATCATCGTGGGTCTGGATGCCAAGGACGGCAAGGTTGCCACCGATGGCTGGAGCAAGCTGTCCGGCCACGAAGTGGTGGACCTGGCGCAGAAGTTTGAAGGCTATGGCTGCGAAGCCATCGTCTACACCGACATCGGCCGCGACGGCATGATGGGCGGCGTCAACATCGAGGCTACGGTGCGCCTGGCGCAGGCCGTGACCATTCCCATCATCGCTTCGGGCGGCGTCCACAACGTGGGCGACGTCGAGGCGCTGTGCCGGGTCGAGGATGAAGGCATCGAAGCCGTCATCTGCGGCCGTTCCATCTATGAAGGGACGCTGGACCTGCGCAGCGGCCAGGATCGTGCGGATGAACTGACGCGCGAACTGGAAGCCAACCGCCTGTCCGGCAGCAAATAACATGGCCCTTGCAAAACGCATCATCCCTTGCCTGGACGTGACCGCGGGTCGCGTGGTCAAGGGCGTCAACTTCCTGGAGCTGCGCGATGCCGGCGATCCGGTCGAGATTGCCCGTCGTTATGACGAGCAGGGCGCCGATGAGCTGACCTTCCTCGACATCACCGCCTCCTCCGATGGCCGCGACCTGATCCTGGACATCATCGAAGCCGTGGCCTCGCAGGTCTTCATCCCCCTGACGGTGGGCGGTGGCGTGCGCGCGGTGGAAGATGTGCGCCGCCTGCTCAATGCCGGTGCCGACAAGGTGGGCATCAACACCTCGGCCGTGACCAATCCGCAACTGGTGGCCGATGCGGCCAACAAGTACGGCTCGCAATGTATCGTGGTGGCCATCGATGCCAAGCGCGCCGGTGACGGCAGGTGGGAGGTCTACACCCACGGCGGGCGCAAGGCCACCGGCCTGGATGCCGTCGACTGGGCGCGCAAGATGGCGCAGCTGGGTGCGGGCGAGATCCTGCTGACCAGCATGGATCGTGACGGTACCAAGAGCGGCTTCGACCTCGACCTGACCCGCGCGGTCTCGGAAGCGGTCAGCATTCCCGTGATTGCTTCGGGTGGCGTGGGTGGCCTGCAGGACCTGGCCGACGGCATCACCAAGGGCAAGGCCGATGCGGTGCTGGCCGCCAGCATCTTCCACTATGGCCAGCACACCGTGCAGGAAGCCAAGCGCTTCATGGCTGATCAGAACATTTCCATGAGGCTGGCATGAGCATCAGCGCCAAATGGCTCAACAAGGTCAAATGGGACGAAGTCGGCCTGGTGCCGGTGATCGCCCAGGAAGTCGGCTCCAATGACGTGCTGATGTTCGCCTGGATGAACCGCGAGGCGCTGGCGCGCACCGTGGAGATCGGCCAGGCGGTCTACTGGAGCCGCTCGCGCAAGAAGCTGTGGCACAAAGGTGAAGAATCGGGTCATTTCCAGAAAGTGCACGAAATCCGCCTGGACTGCGATGAAGACGTGGTGCTGCTCAAGGTCGAGCAGGTGGCCGGCATTGCCTGCCATACCGGCCGCCATTCCTGCTTCTTCCAGAAGTTCGAGGGTAGCGCCGACAGCGGCGAATGGGTCACGGTCGAGCCGGTCCTGAAGGATCTGCAGCCGGGTGCCGGCGGTGCTCCGGTCGCCGCAGCGGCCGCACCGGTCGCCAAGCCCAAGCGCGTGCGCAAGACCATCCCCAAGCCCGTGGATAGTGACAAGACCCCATCATGAGTGAAACCCTGAAGCGACTGGCCGAAGTCATCGAGTCGCGCAAGCTGGCCAACGGCGGCAATCCCGAGAAATCCTACGTCGCCAAGCTGTTCTCCAAGGGGGATGACGCCATCCTCAAGAAGATCGGCGAGGAAGCTACCGAAACCGTGATGGCCGCCAAGGATGCCCGCGTCTCGGGCGACAAGTCCAAGGTGCTCTACGAGTGCGCCGACCTGTGGTTCCATTCCATGGTCCTGCTGGCGCAGTTCGAGCTGAGCCCGCAGGATGTGCTCAACGAACTGGCGCGGCGCGAAGGCCTCTCCGGCCTGGAAGAAAAGGCGGCCCGCAAGGACTGACCTGACCGGTTGGCGTTCTTTTCCATTCCCCTTGTTTCCCAGGAGTACGGCGTTGGATAATTGTATTTTCTGCAAGATTGCGGCGGGCCAGATCCCCTCGAAGAAGATCTACGAGGACGAGGACCTGATCGCCTTCCACGATATCAATCCGGCTGCACCGGTGCATTTCCTGATCGTGCCGCGCCAGCATGTGGCGACCCTGGCCGATTGCGGTGAACAGCATGCCGCCCTGCTGGGCAAGATGCTGGCGCTGGCACCGCGCCTGGCGGCCGAGCAGGGCTGTGCTTATGGTCTGGACGCCGAAGGCAAGCCCAGCGGCGGTTTCAAGACCATCATCAACACCGGACCGGATGGCGGCCAGGAGGTGTACCATCTGCACATGCACGTGATCGGCGGTCCGCATCCCTGGCGGGTACGGTTCGTGCAACAATAAGGATTCGCCGGCCCGGGGGCTGGCAGGTTTCACTTGTACACAGGGCAGGGATGTCCGCTTAGGAGAAGAGAATGGGTTCGTTCAGTATTTGGCATTGGCTGATTGTTCTGGTGATCGTGATGCTGGTCTTCGGCACCAAGAAGCTCGGCAACATGGGTTCCGACCTGGGCAAGGCAGTCAAGGGCTTCAAGGATGGCGTCAAGGGCGCCGAGGAAGAGAAGAAGGACGCGGCCATCGACGTGCAGGCCAAGGAAAAGGACAAGTCCGGCAGCTGAACAGGCCGCCCGCCAGCCCTGTCTGGCGGGCTCGCATGGGCCCGCGTCGCGGTTCGAAGCGGGTATCCCGTCTTCCGGCGCATGCGCGCCCTCGTTGTCCTCTTAATGCCCACACAGACTCATGATTGATATCGGCCTTACCAAGCTGGCCTTGATCGGCGTGGTCGCGCTGGTCGTGATCGGTCCCGAGCGCCTGCCCAAGGTAGCGCGCATGGCCGGCACCCTGTTCGGTCGCGCCCAGCGCTACATCAACGACGTCAAGTCGGAGGTCAGCCGCGAGATGGAACTCGACGAGCTGCGCAAGATGCAGAAGGATGTGCAGGACGCCGCCAGCGATGTCAGCAACAGCATCCACAAGAGCATGTCGGAGACGGAAGCATCGATCAATGACGCCTGGAACGGCGGTGACGATTCTTCCAGTTCCGACAGCGCCAGTGCGGGCAATAGCTGGACCCGTACGCCCGATCCTTCCCTGCATGCGATCAAGGCCAAGGCCTTCCGCCGCAAGAAGCTCTCGCGCACTACCGGCGTGCCGGCCTGGTACAAGCACCAGAGCGGTCACAAGACCCGCGTGATCTCGGCCTCGGCACGGGTGGCCAAGTATCGCCGTCCGGTCGGTGTGGGCAAGTCGGCAGGTTTCTTCTAATTTGGCGCAGCGCGTCTCACCTCATCGGAATTCCGACCCCATGGCTGAAGAAAACACCCAGGCCGAAGATACCTTCATCTCGCACCTGATCGAATTGCGCAGCCGTATCGTCAAGGCGGCTGCCGTGGTGCTGGTGGTGTTCCTGTGCCTGATGCCCTTCGCGGCCCACATCTTTGACGTGCTTGCCGCGCCGATGATCCATGCGCTGCCCGCCGGCAGCCGCATGATCGCCACCGGCGTGATCACGCCTTTCCTGATTCCCATCAAGGTCACCATGCTGGTGGCGGTGCTGATCTCGCTCCCCTGGGTGCTGTACCAGCTGTGGGCCTTCGTCGCACCGGGCCTGTACGCGCACGAGAAGCGTCTAATCGCGCCGCTGGTGATCTCGTCTTCGCTGCTGTTCGTCATGGGGGTGGCGTTCTGCTACTTCTTCGTCTTTGGCGTGGTCTTCCCGTTCATCAACAACTTCGCCCCCAAGTCGGTCTCGGTGGCACCGGATATCGACAGCTACGTCGACTTCGTCCTGACCATGTTCGTCGCCTTCGGCGTGACCTTCGAGGTACCGGTGATCGTGATCGTGCTGGTGCGCATGGGCTTGGTTCAATTGTCCAAGCTCAAGCAGATCCGTCCCTACGTGATCGTTGCCGCCTTCATCGTCGCCGCCGTGGTCACCCCGCCGGACGTGATGAGCCAGCTGATGCTGGCCGTGCCGCTGATCCTGCTCTACGAAGTGGGCCTGTTGGTGGCGCCGATCTTCGAGCGCGCCACACGCGCGCCGGATGCCGAGCCCAGCAGTTCGGTATCCTCGGAATAAGCCCGGCTGTCCCCGTAAAACAAAGCCCGCTCGATGATGAGCGGGCTTTGTCGTTGTGGAAGCAGCTTGGATGAGTCCTCACTCCTCGAGGCTCACCAGAGGGATCTCGCGCAGCCATTGCACCAGCGGATAGGCATCCTTGAATCCTTCCAGTACCTGCTTGCCGAGGTCAGCAGGAATCTTCTTGCGGATATCTTCTTCGGTCCAGACGATGAAACTCTTGAGCTTCACGTATTCGATATTGGGCGTGTCCGGATCGAAGCCCTTGGGCGGACGTTGCAGCTTGCCTTCCTCCTGCAGATCCCCATAAGTCGCCACAAGCTTCTTGTTCTTGCGCATCTTGGTGAAGCCTGCTGCATCTTCCACCACCCGGTTGCGGATGGCGCGCAGGCGCGGCGTCGGTGGCAGGTATTCACCTCCGGCGATGAGCAGCTGCCCGGCTTCGTTGATGTGGAAGTAGTAGGCCGGACCACCGCCCTGGCTGGGCTTCTTCAGCCCACTGGCGGTGATGGCAGCGGAGAAGTGCGTTTTGTAGGGCCGCTTGTCATGTGAGAAGCGCATGTCGCGGTTGATGCGAAACAGCGCCTTCTTCGGATTGCAGCCCGCGATGGCCGGATCGAACTTGCTGATCTCGGCGATGAGCTTGATGGTCAGCGCCAGGAATTCCTCGCGCAGGATGTCGTAGCGCGGCTTGTTCATGACGAACCAGGCGCGGTTGTTGTTCTCGGAGAGCTCCCCGAGGAACTGGATCAGGTCTCGCACGTGCATGGATGGCTTGCTCCTGGATTATTCTTCTTCGGCATCATCGTTCTTGGGCGGCGGCGGACGCTTGCCCACGGTGATGTTCAGCTTGGTCTCCTGCGACTTGCGCAGCACCGTCATGGCGATCTGCTGGCCGGGCGTGAGTTGCGCGATGACGTTGAGCATCTCGGTCGTATCGGCCACCGGCTTGTCGGCGATGCTCACCAGGATGTCACCCGGACGCATGCCTGCACGATCGGCCGGACCACCCTTGAGCACGCCGGCGATGATGGCACCGGTCTTCTTGCCCAGGCCAAAGCTCTCGGCCAGTTCAGGGGTGATGTCCTGCGGCTCGACACCGATCCAGCCGCGCACCACCTGGCCGTGGCTGATGATGGCTTCCATCACCGTCTTGGCCGTCGACATCGGAATCGCAAAGCCGATGCCCAGGTTGCCGCCGGTACGAGAATAGATGGCCGTGTTGATCCCCAGCAGGTTGCCGTTGGTATCGACCAGTGCGCCGCCCGAATTGCCGGGGTTGATGGCGGCATCGGTCTGGATGAAGTTTTCGAAGGTGTTGATGCCCAGGTGATTGCGGCCCAGCGCCGAGATGATGCCCATGGTGACGGTCTGGCCCACGCCAAACGGATTGCCGATGGCCAGCACGACATCGCCCACCGAACTGTTTTCCGGATGACCCAGAGTGATGGCGGGCAGGTTGGGCAGGTCAATCTTGATGACGGCCAGATCGGTCTCGGGATCGATGCCGACCACTTTGGCACTGGCCTTGCGGCCATCGGCCAGGGCCACTTCGATCTTGTCGGCCGCTTCCACCACGTGGTTGTTGGTCAGGATGTAGCCTTGCGGGCTGACGATGACGCCCGAGCCCAGACTGGATTGCTTGTCATCCTGCTGCTGCTCGTCGAACTGGTCGCCGAAGAACTTGCGGA
The DNA here is from genome assembly GCF_057809315.1 of Herbaspirillum sp. FG34. NCBI lineage: Bacteria > Pseudomonadati > Pseudomonadota > Betaproteobacteria > Burkholderiales > Oxalobacteraceae > Herbaspirillum > Herbaspirillum sp. FG34. The sequence goes on from NZ_JBMDJS010000010.1 coordinate 147,411, forward strand.
AGAACGGGTCGTTCTGGAAGGGGCTCTTCTGCGGGCGGGCTTCGGTCGTGGTGAAGATATTGACCACCGAGGGCATGGCCTGGCGCGCGGCATGACGATAGGAGTCCAGGGCGGGCGCGGCGGGCGTGGCTTCCTGCATCTGGATCGTGGACTGGGCAGGGCGCGCACGCGAAGTGAAGGATCCGGACAGCCAGTCCGGCTTCAGGGTCGCTACAATGAACCACAGCGCCAGACCCACTGTCACGGTCTGGGCAAACAACAGCCATAAACGTCGCATAAAAAGAATTTTTGGTTTTGGATTTGAAATCGGATGAGGAAGAGATGACCCGCCACATTAGTCGAAATGAATTCGCAGTCTATCTGGGGCAGACGCTCAACGCGGCGCAATATCGCGATTATTGCCCAAACGGCTTGCAGGTGGAAGGGCGCGCCACCATCGGCCGCGTGGTCAGCGGCGTGACGGCCAGCCTGGCCCTGATCGAGGCGGCCGTACAATGGCAGGCCGATGCCATCCTGGTCCATCATGGCTACTTCTGGCGCGGCGAAGACATGCGCGTGATCGGCCAGAAGCAGCGGCGCCTGAAGCTGCTGCTGGCGCATGACATCAATCTGTTCGGCTATCACCTGCCGCTGGATTGCCATCCCGAGCTGGGCAACAATGCCCAACTGGCCAAGCGACTCGACTTTGACGCCACCGGTCGCTTCGGTGAAAACGACATCGGCTGGATCGGGCGCTGCCTTGCCCCTTCGGTCAAGACTGCCGCCGACCTGGCGCAGCTCATCGAGAAACGCCTGGGACGCACGCCGCTGCTCATCGGTGACCCGCATCAGTCCATCGCTCAGGTCGCCTGGTGCACGGGCGGTGCACAAGGCATGCTGGGCGAGGCCATCGACGCCGGCGCCACGGCCTACATCAGCGGCGAGATTTCGGAACCGACCGTGCACCTGGCGCGCGAGAGCGGCACCGTCTATCTCGCCGCCGGCCATCACGCCACCGAGCGCTACGGCATTGAGGCGCTCGGCCAACATGTGGCCAAGCACTTCGGCATCGAGCATCGCTTCATCGACATCGACAATCCGGTCTGAGACCGGATGGCGATGTTTTGACTACAAGCTTCAGTTTAAAAACCAAAAAGATGAAGCATAAAAAGTGAGGAAGCGCGTCAGCCCTGCTTCTTGAGCGCATCGCGGATTTCACGCAGCAGAAGCACGTCTTCCGGAGTGGGGGCCGGTGCGACGGGGGCGGCTTCCTCTGGCTTGGAGGCCAGGTCACGCGCCTTGTTGATGGCGCGCACCATCTGGAAGATGATGAAGGCCAGGATCAGGAAGTTGATGAAGATGGTCAGGAAGTTGCCGTAGGCGAAGACCGCGCCGGCCTTCTTGGCTTCGGCCAGCGGCAGCCCGTAGGCTTGACCGTTGAGCGGCAGGTAGTAGTTGGCGAAGTCCAGACCGCCGAAAATCTTGCCGACGATGGGCATGATGATATCCTCGACCAGCGAGCCGACGATCTTGCCGAAGGCCCCGCCGATGATGACACCGACGGCCAGGTCGACCACGTTTCCCTTGATCGCGAAGGCGCGAAAATCCTTGAGCATGCTCATCCCTGGTTTCTCCTTTGAAAGTTGCTGTTTAAACATGAGGCGGGCTTACAACGGGTTATATCCTGCCCGCCAGGAAAAGTAAATCGGACAAGCGCTGACGCCGCACTGCAAAAAAACCGAGAACGAGAGCAGATTGACAAGGGGTTGCGCTGCGTCAAATGTTCATTTTCACAAGCCTGTACGATACCCGCCGTTAGCTACAAAACCCTATTCAGCTTATATATAATCAAAAAGTTGCATGAGGGTCACTTAGAAGGTCCACGCTAACTTACATTTGGAGATTGGGGTCTTTATGACTGACGAGAATCAGGTCGACGCGAGTCGACGAGGTTTGCTTGTTGCGACTTGTGCGGCCGGAGGTGTAGCGGGTTTGGCCACCGCTGGAGCATTCGTCTCCACCCTGCAACCTTCCGAACGCGCCAAGGCAGCGGGCGCACCGGTGGAAGTGGATATTTCTTCACTGGTTCCCGGTGAAATGCGCACGGTTGAATGGCGCGGCAAGCCGGTCTGGATTCTCAAGCGCACCCCCGAAATGATCGAGTCCCTCAAGAAGACCGATAGCGAGGTGGCCGACCCGAACTCCAAGCGTACCGATTTCTCCGAGACACCCGATTACGCCCTCAATGAGTGGCGCTCGCTGCGCAAGGACATCCTGGTCGTGGTCGGCATCTGTCCGCACCTCGGCTGCTCCCCCAGTTCCCGCTTTGACACCGGCCCGCAACCTTCGCTGCCCGACGACTGGCACGGCGGTTTCCTGTGCCCCTGCCACGGCTCGACCTTCGACCTGGCCGGTCGCGTGTACAAGAACAAGCCGGCGCCGGACAACCTGCAAGTCCCGCGCTACATGTTTGAAGGCGATAACAAGCTCGTCATCGGCAAGGACGAGAAAGGGGAGGCCTGATCATGGGAGCATTTCACGAAAAGAAGCTGCCGGATGATGCACCGGTGGCTGCCAAGGCCCTGAACTGGGTCGATTCGCGCTTTCCGCTGACGGCCACCTGGAAAGCCCACCTCTCCGAATACTACGCCCCGAAGAACTTCAACTTCTGGTACATCTTCGGCTCCCTGGCACTGCTGGTGCTGGTGATCCAGATCGTCACCGGCATCTTCCTGGTGATGCACTACAAGCCGGACGCCAACCTGGCCTTCGCCTCGGTCGAATACATCATGCGTGATGTGCCCTGGGGTTGGCTGGTGCGCTATATGCACTCCACTGGCGCCTCGGCCTTCTTCATCGTCGTTTATCTTCACATGGTGCGGGGCCTGCTTTATGGCTCCTACCGCAAGCCGCGCGAACTGGTGTGGCTGTTCGGCGTGGGGATCTTCCTGTGCCTGATGGGTGAAGCCTTCTTCGGTTACCTGTTGCCCTGGGGGCAGATGTCCTACTGGGGCGCACAGGTGATCGTGAACCTTTTTGGCGCCATTCCCTTCATCGGTCCGGATCTGTCGCTGCTCATTCGCGGCGACTATGTCGTTTCGGACGCCACGCTGAACCGCTTCTTCTCCTTCCACGTGATCGCCATTCCGCTGGTGTTGATCGGCCTGGTGGCAGCGCACATCATCGCCCTGCACGAAGTCGGATCCAACAACCCGGACGGCGTGGAAATCAAGGAAAAGACCGATGAGAACGGTGTGCCATTGGATGGCGTGCCCTTCCACCCGTACTACACGGTGCATGACATCTTTGGGGTCTCGATCTTCCTGCTGGTGTTCTCGGCGGTGGTATTCTTCGCGCCGGAGATGGGCGGCTACTTCCTGGAGTACAACAACTTCATTCCGGCCGATTCCCTGAAGACGCCGCCACACATCGCTCCGGTCTGGTACTTCACGCCGTTCTACTCGATCCTGCGTGCCACGACGGCCGATTTCATGGGCTGGCTCATTGCCGGCGTGGCCGGCTACGTTGCGCTGCTGGTGTTCAAGTCGCGGCTGACAGCCAAGCTGAAGATCGTTGCCATCGTCGTCGGTCTGGCCATCATCGCCGGCATGCTGATTTTTGATGCCAAGTTCTGGGGCGTGGTCCTGATGGGCCTGTCGGTGGTGATTCTGGGCGGACTGCCGTGGCTGGATCATTCGCAGGTCAAGTCCATCCGCTATCGCCCGACTTGGCACAAGTACGTGTATCTGGTCTTTGGCATCGCCTTTGTCATCCTTGGCTACCTCGGCGTGCAACCGCCGACGGCCATCGGCACCACCGTCTCTCAGGTGTGCAGCTTCATCTACCTTGGCTTCTTCCTGCTGATGCCCTGGTGGAGTGCTGCCGGTACCTTCAAGCCGGTGCCCGAGCGCGTCGTCTACCATCCGCACTAAGCCAGCTGCCAAAGGACAAGAACATGACATTGCTCAAGAAAGTGATTGCCGCGCTGGCCTTGCTGCCGGCACTGGCCTGCGCCAACGAAGGGGGCTTCCCGCTGGATCACGCCCCGGACCGTACCAAGGATGTTTCTTCGCTGCAAAACGGTGCCAAGCTGTTCGTCAACTATTGCCTGAACTGTCATTCGGCCTCGGCCATGCGCTACAACCGTCTGCGCGACATCGGCCTGACCGAAGACCAGATCAAGAACAACCTCATGTTCAGTGGGGAAAAGGTCGGCGACCTGATGAAGATCGCGATGACGCCGCAGGATGCCAAGGCCTGGTTTGGCGCGGCGCCGCCGGACCTGTCGGTGATCGCCCGGGCCAAGGCATCGGAGGCCGGTAGCGGTCCGGACTGGATTTATACCTACCTGCGCAGTTATTATACGGACGACAGCCGCCCCACCGGCTGGAACAACATGCTCTTCCCCAACGTTGGCATGCCGCATGTGTTGTGGGAATTGCAAGGTATCCGCAAGGCCAAGTTCGTGGAAGAGAAGGATCCTCACGACGCGAACAAGACCATCCACAAGTTTGCCGGCTTCGAACAAGTCAAGCCTGGCAAGATGAGCGCGGCGGAGTATGACAACAATGTCGCCGATCTCGTTGCCTATTTGCAATGGATGGGTGAGCCGGCGCAGAATACGCGCAAGCGTCTGGGTGTCTGGGTGCTGTTGTTCCTGGGAATCTTCTCGGTATTGGCGTGGCGTTTGAACGCGTCCTATTGGAAGAACATCAAGTAAAAACGTACAATCACGTATCCGCGCAGTTTTTGCGGAATTGCGTATCGGGGTGAGCGTTATGCGTCTCGCCCCCCTTTTGTTTTAGGGCTCTGAAAAAATGATGGTTCTCTACTCGGGCACGACCTGCCCATTTTCGCAACGTTGCCGCCTCGTCTTGTTCGAAAAGGGCATGGATTTCGAGATCCGCGACGTCGACCTGTTCAACAAGCCGGAAGACATTTCGGTCATGAATCCCTATGGCCAGGTGCCTATCCTGGTCGAGCGTGATCTGGTGCTGTACGAATCGAACATCATCAACGAGTACATCGATGAGCGCTTCCCGCATCCGCAGCTGATGCCGGCTGATCCGCTCATGCGTGCCCGCGCGCGGCTGATGCTGTTCAACTTCGAGAAGGAACTGTTCGTTCACGTGCACACCCTGGAAAATGAAAAGTCCAAGGCTGCCGAGAAGAATCAGGAAAAGGCCCGTCACGAGATTCGTGACCGCCTGACCCAGCTGGCACCGTTGTTCCTGAAGAACAAGTACATGCTCGGTGACGAGTTCTCCATGCTGGACGTGGCCCTGGCCCCGTTGCTGTGGCGCCTGGATCACTATGGCATCGAGCTGTCGAAGACGGCAGCCCCGCTGATGAAGTATGCCGAGCGCATTTTCTCGCGTCCTGCTTACATTGAAGCCCTGACCCCGTCCGAAAAGGTCATGCGCCGTTAAGCCGTACCGGCTGCACTACCGCCTGAGCGGTGGTGCAGCTGCCAGTTGTTCAGATTGCTTTCCACCCCGGCCTAGCCGGCAGATGCGGTTTTTACAGGCGCATCGCACACCACACCAGTCATGCCAGAAGTCTCCACCAAGCCTTATCTGCTGCGCGCCATCTACGAGTGGTGCACCGACAATGGCTACACGCCGCACATCGCCGTGGTCGTCGACGGCCGCACGCGCGTGCCGATGCAGTTCGTCAAGAATGGCGAAATCGTCCTCAACATCAGCTTCGAGGCCACCAGCGGTCTGAAGATGGAGAACGACAACATTCACTTCAGCGCCCGTTTTGGTGGCGTTTCACGCGATATTCTGGTTCCCGTCGAAAACGTGATCGCCATCTATGCCCGAGAGAATGGCCAGGGCATGGCGTTCGAAGCCCCGGCGCCGGCCAAGGCAGAGGAGGCGCAGCAGGCAGCTGAACAGGAAAGCGTCACACCGGTCTTGTCGTCGGTGCCAGTATCCGAGCCAGAAAAGAAACCCGCCGAAGGCGGCGATAAAGGCGATGATGATCCGGAACCGCCGAAAAAGGGTGGTCGCCCTGTACTGACTCGCATCAAGTAAGCTATAATCGCCGGCTGAAGTTTTGCTGGCTTAGCTCATCTGGTAGAGCACCTGACTTGTAATCAGGGGGTGGCGGGTTCAAGTCCTGCAGCCAGCACCAGTATTTAAAAGGCTCTCCGACCGGAGAGCCTTTTTATTTTGCTTCGCAACGCACTTTTTTTTGCGAAGCGGCCTGTTTCTTGGTGATTTTATGCAGTCACTGAAATCGGACGATTTTTACTCGCAAAAAATAGCCCAAATTAACTGGGCTATTTTTCTCTGACTACGTCCGCTTCTGGCCGATTGCGGACTTTGAATCAATCATCGTCACCATAGTCATGTGCATCAGAATCAATGAACTGCTGGAATTCGGCTAGAGACTGGTACGCGATAACTGATGGGTATTCTGCCGGTTTTATATGCGGGCCGGTTGCCCAGTCGAGGTGGACAATTACCATTGTTCCATCACAACAAAGGACCAATACATCATCGTTGTCCACTCGACGGCCAACGACTTCAATATCTTTCCCCCAGAGGGGATGGCCTTCTGCAAGCTCTCGTTCCAGTTGGAGCTGAAGAGCAGGTACGTCTCGAGGATGAGTCAACGGTCTCCAGGGCATCCTCCATACAATGTTATCGATTGTCTTTGTCATAAATGATAGAAATGGTATGACGGCTTCTGGCCGATTCCGGCCCTTCATGCTGCACGTTATTCCAATGGTTCCTCATACGGCACCTGAATGAGTTTTCCAGACAAGATCCTTGCGAACGCTGTGCGTGGGGGCGAATCAAGAAGCCCTACAATGTCCGGAGAATAGTTTGCGATAGTATTTACGTCGTAAATTCCGTGGTTGGCGCCGTTATCCATATATTCCTGAGTCTCGTCGCCAGCCATAAAACACCACCCGCTGTCGCCCGGGCGTGACGTCTCTTCGCGCACCATATATCCCACCGGCTTGCCCTCAACAGTGATTTTATCTGTAGCAATGCATCCTCCTCTGCCAGTAGCCAGAGGCCTGATTTGATCAGCCGTAAGTGCGAATTTCTTTTTTTGATCATTCATGGTTAGAGTTCTTGAGTTGGGTATGTCTGGTTCTGGCCGATAAGAGACATCAACAGGAATTCTTTCGAGGTTCCTGGATCGGTGCCAGAACAGAAGGAAAGACTTCCACCATTCCTCCTGGTCGTCGGATCATCATTGGCTGTCCCGGCTAGGGCACCAATTCCCATCGCTCCTTGGTCCATCGAATCACTGCCGATGACAGTGGATTCGGGGATCTGCGTGCAATATCCCGAGAAAGTCCCTTCAGTCGTTCAATTGCCGCAGGGCTGGCTTCGGAGATGTAGAGCACGGCATCCGTGGTGGGGAGCGCGATCAGCAGCACCCCGTCTTGCGAAGATGCCAGGGGCGCCCAGTCATCATGCAACGTGACGCGGCCAACCTCGTAGAAGTTGCCATGGATGGTTCCAATTCTTCCGGCGGCTACCGGCTTGGCAGTTTCGGATAGCGGCCTCAGTGCAGCACGCACATTCTTGGCGCCAAGCTCGAACAGCTGTTCTTCTGATAAGCCGATCTTCTCCAGATCCTTGTCACTCAAGGGGCGAACAGCTCGCGGCGTATCGAGAACCGCCACTGCCACCAGGCCATCCACAAAGGGGCGAAGTTGAAGATTGAGTCCGGACGCATTTGCGCCCAATGACGCCTGCGCATGCTTGATATAGTCGGTTGAGCGGATCACGAGGCGAACAGCATCCGGGTCGGGCGGCGTATTGCGCTCCTTGAGAAGGTCAGACGCGGTCTTAGCATAGTTGCCGGACTCAATCTCGCACGTCTCGCCGCCTTTCCGGCAATAGCTGTAGAGGCGATCCAAGTTCGCCTGCAAGCTGCCCACGGCCAAGGTCAAGGGCCCCTTGACCGTCACAGGAGTATCGCCAACTTCAGCGCGAATTCTTGACGCCATGTATTCGGTGAACGCCGCCGGCTCCAGCGGTACAGGTTCGGCATGTGCCGCTGCCATCGTGAGCAGGGTCAAACATAAGCAGACGAATCTGATTGTCTTGAGTCTGGTGAAAGGCAAGTTGCCCCCGTTGTTGTTATCGACAGATTGGAAGTGTAATGCGCTACGACGGTCTTTGGCCGATAACAGACGTCGGCACTTAAATTTCAGTGGCATCGTCGTCACGCAAAGCACCTCGTTCAATGACCGTGCTCCGTTGAATCAGCGTGCCAGGTGCAATTACAGAATTCGCCCCAAGACAGCTGTGGTCTCCGACTAAGGCACCAAACTTCTCAATGCCGATATTGAGCATAATTCCGTTAGCGCGCACAGAGATCGTTTTGTTGACTCGCTCATTGCGGTGATTGCATATGATGGACCCCGCTTCGAGATTGACATCGCGCCCAATAATCGAATCTCCGACGAAATTGAAATGGGCCAATCTGGATTCTGCGAAAATGAAAGACGACTTGATCTCACACCCAGGGCCAATACTGCAGCGTTCATCAATCCAGTTACCACCCCGGATATAGGCATGGGCCGCGACGAAGACGCCCGGGCCGATTATTGCAGGCCCTTTCAAGATCGCGCCGCTTTCAACAGCAGCCGTTACATGAACGGCTACCCCATTCTCAATCTTGAATTGAAACCGATCAAGGTCATCCATCATCAACCTGACGATAGACTCACTTTGGCTGGTCAGTCGCCACGGGCTAAGGTCTTTCCAGCTAGAAAGAGGGGTGGTTTCTATTCCAGAGATAAATTGAGACAAATGCATGGCTTGCGTAGCTCGACAGGCTTTAGCTGATCGGTTTTGACAACTCTAATTTAGAAAACTTTTAAAACAGGCGGGTGCTCATCGTAGATAGTCTGCTTCTGGCCGCAAGCGGTCCGAGACATCCCAGATTCGTTGTAGTCTGCAGATAGAATCTTGCGAATTTATTATGCGCAGGTCCGATCAGTAAGTTGCCAATTAAGGTCAGATCATTTGGCGTTGGCAATCGATGCTGGGGACCAAGTATTGCCCTGTTCCCGGCACGAAGCGAGATCATCTGGAGTCAAGGAGCGCTCCAGTTTTGGCAGGATGTTAGCCAAATGGACTGAAAGCCGCTTCTCCCTTGCCCCAGAAAACCGCGAGGCACGGACAATCCATACACAAGCCATTCGCTCGTCTACCTTTCCAAGTTGCCCAGCACCGTACATATTGGCGATATTCCACATTGCTTCGGCCCAGCCCAGGTCTGCAGCTCGGGAATAGAGTTCAAAACCTTTATGTCTGTCTTGCGGAGTGCCGAGCCCCGTATCATAAAGATAAGCTGCGCTATTTGTTGCCTGGGCATGTCCTTGCGAAGCTGCTTTCTCGTACCAAAAAAGCGCATCCCTGTACTCTTTTCCTTCCTGAAACATGCTTCCAAGACTGTTCTGCGCTTCGACATTACCCCCTTCGGCCGCCACGCGATACCACTTCATCGCGTTACTTCTATCCTGCGGTGCCCCTTTGCCGACATCGTAAGCCAGGGCGACCTGAATCTGCGCTTCAGCATCGCCCGCTTCGGCTTTGACAATCAATGCCTTGGTCTCTTCAGAAAGGAACCGGTCTGCTGTGGCTGGCAGAGGAAATGCGCTAAAAGAGATGAGTAAGAAAAAGATCAGGTTTCTATTCATTATTTTTACCATGGGTTTTCTCCATATTTTCTAGTTTCTGGCCGATTGCGGACATCGGCAACTGTAGCAAACATTCGCATCTGGCAATGAAAATTCCGCTTCGCAATCGTCGAGCGACCGGCGCCCAATAAGGGCTTGCGAGGCGCTAAATTTCTTGATTGCGAAGCAAAAAAATGAGCTAAGTCTTTGATATAATTGATATTCGCGCCGGACTTGTAATCAGGGGGTGGCGGGTTCAAGTCCTGCAGCCAGCACCAATACCGAAGCGGCTCACAGCGATGTGAGCCGTTTTTCTTTTGCTCCGCATTTTTGCCCATTGAGACGTCGTCTCCCCCAGCCTGAGCTGCGGCCTTTGTGAAGCACTCAACACGGTCACGCTGCCGGCGCAAGGTCACCTGAGCTATCATCAAGGCTCTTTGCCGGACGACCGATAGCGCCGATCAACGGCATCGCCAATGATATCGCGCTCGTCACGACAATTCTCCGGGCCGCTGTAGCGGCCGGACTCCTGAACACGTCAGTTTCAGCCACCTCTTCGGTTCATTCTCGGAATTTCGCCATGGAAATCAAAGTCAACTTCCTCGACAAGCTGCGTCTTGAAGCCAAGTTCGACGACTTTACCGTCATCGCAGATCAGCCCATCCGCTACAAAGGAGACGGCTCGGCACCTGGCCCCTTTGATTACTTCCTGGCGTCATCGGCCCTGTGCGCGGCGTACTTCGTGAAGCTGTACTGCAATACGCGCAATATCTCGACCGAGAACATCCGGCTATCCCAGAACAACATCGTCGATCCGGAAAACCGCTACCAGCAGACCTTCAAGATCCAGGTCGAACTGCCGGCCGACATCGAGGAGGCAGACCGCCGCGGCATCCTGCGTTCGATCGAGCGCTGTACGGTCAAGAAGGTGGTGCAGCAGGGGCCGGAATTCGTCATCGAGGAAGTGGAAAGCCTGGACGCCGATGCGCAGTCCTTGCTCACACTCAAGCCCGAAGCCGGCGTGAGCACGCATATCCTTGGCAAGGATTTGCCTCTGGAGCAGACCATCGCCAACATGTCGGGCTTGCTGGCCGAACTGGGCATCAAGATCGAGATCGCTTCCTGGCGCAATATCATTCCCAATGTGTGGTCGCTGCATATCCGCGATGCGCATTCGCCGATGTGCTTCACCAACGGCAAGGGCGCCACCAAGGAAAGCGCGCTGGCCTCGGCGCTGGGTGAGTACATCGAACGCATCAGCAACAACCATTTCTACGCCGGTTCCTACTGGGGTGAGGAGATTGCCAATGCCGACTTCGTGCATTACCCCAACGAGCGCTGGTTCAAGCCCGCTCGCGCAGACAAGCTGCCCAAGGAAATCCTGGACGCGTATTGCCTGGAAATATACAACCCGGACGGCGAGCTGCGCGCGTCGCATCTGATCGACACCAATTCGGGCAACGCCCAGCGAGGTATCTGTTCGCTGCCTTACGTAAGACAGTCGGATGGCGAGGTCGTGTATTTCCCTTCCAATCTGGTCGAGAACCTCTTCGTGAGCAACGGCATGAGTGCCGGCAATACCCTGCCTGAAGCTCAGGTGCAATGCCTTTCGGAGATCTTCGAGCGCGCGGTCAAGCGTGAAATCCTGGAAGGCGAGATCTGCCTGCCCGACGTGCCGCAAGAAGTCCTGGCCAGATACCCTGGCATCGTGGCAGGTATCCAGGGGCTGGAAGAGCAGGGCTTCCCGGTGCTGGTCAAGGATGCTTCGCTGGGCGGGGTCTATCCGGTGATGTGCGTGACCTTGATGAACCCACGCACCGGCGGCGTGTTTGCTTCCTTCGGCGCACATCCGAGCTTCGAGGTGGCGCTTGAGCGCAGCCTGACGGAGCTGCTGCAAGGCCGCAGCTTCGAGGGCCTCAACGATTTGCCGCAGCCGACCTTCGAGAGCAATGCCGTGACCGAGCCCAACAATTTCGTCGAGCATTTCATCGACTCCTCCGGCATCGTGTCGTGGCGCTTCTTCAGTGCCAGGTCGGATTATGAATTCGTGGAATGGGATTTCTCCAGTCAGGGGGAAGATTCCAATGCCGACGAGGCGGCTACCTTGTTCGGCATTCTGGAGCAGATGGGCAAGGAGGCCTACGTTGCGGTGTATGACCAGCTGGGCGCTACGTCTTGCCGCATTCTGGTGCCGGGCTATTCCGAGGTCTATCCGGTGGAGGACCTGATCTGGGACAACACCAACAAGGCGCTGCTGTTCCGCGAGGACATCCTGAATCTGCATCGCCTGGACGACAAGGCGCTGGCTGCCTTGCTTGATCGTCTGGAGAACAACGAGCTGGATGATTACTCGGATATCGCGACCCTGATCGGTATCGACTTCGACGAAAACACCGAATGGGGCCAGTTGACGGTGCTCGAACTAAAGTTGCTGATCAATCTGGCCTTGCAGCAATTCGACGAGGCACATGACCTGGTCGGCGCCTTCTTGCAGTACAACGACAATTCGGTCGAACGCGGTCTGTTCTACCAGGCCTTGAATGTCGTGCTGGAAGTGAAACTGGATGATGAGTTGGAACTGGCTGACTACGAGACCAATTTTCGCCGCATGTTCGGCAACGCGCGCATGGACGCGGCCATCGGATCGGTGACGGGAAGCGTGCGCTTCTTTGGCTTGACGCCGACCAGCATGAAGCTCGAAGGACTGGAGCGTCATCAGCGCCTGCTTGATAGCTATCGCAAGTTGCACAAGGCGCGGGCGAGGTTTGCGCAGGCGGATGCCGCTTGAGGAAGTTTATTCGCTTTATGAGGGGGCAGTCGCAATAGCTGAGCCCAGCATCCGCGTTGGGATTGATCATCAGGTCTTTGATGTTCATATCGGCGGGTTGAGGCAGGGCCAAACGGGGACCGGGCCTGTCCTGCAGCATTCAGTCCTGATCGGTATTCGTTCTCGTGGCGACGTTACGTTGCGGACTGGGGAGCGTTTAAGCTCCTGCATTGGACGGATGTTCGAACAAGTCGATAGGCTGTCCGTGAAGTTGTTCTACGTAAATCCAATCGCAGGGACAGGGACGTGAAGTAAAAGCTTGGCGCGCTATAAGACTTGCAGCGAGCTCGGGATCATTTGTACTTTCATTGAAGTACGGATCTGCCATCAAGCGAGGATCTTGAAGGTGACTTTGCACGAATTGATTCATACGGTAATCATCTAGCCACAGCGCTTGACGACCGACGCTCGCGAGTGCTTCAAGTCCAAGATCGTTAAATGTGGCGCACTCCTTGAGTGTTCCTGAAGGCTTTCCGGTCCAGCAAAATTGAGGAGTGCCATGAGGGTCGTCGAGAGGCAAATAGATGCCGGTACGCGGCGGTGTTGTGCCGCTGTGGGCGTTGATGTCGCTTCGAAGTCTCAATGCCGTCGCGTCTCCAAGTGCTTCGGGATGTTTCGCGAGGCATACTGTCAAATCAAAATCATCCCATCCTCCAGAGATACCGGATTTCTTTAATTTTCTGTCGATATTGTGCGCGTACAGGTATAGATCATCGAAGCGGGATTGGAATTCATCTTCCTCCTCCGGTGTCATCCAGTTCAGAGAGTACTCCGACAGGCCGCGCCCACAATTGTACGCATCGGTAAATGAATAGACTTCGAATGCACGCTCTGCAATCTGCGTGGCGACAGATAGTTCGAAGTCGGCAAGAAATGGCCAGCCATTATTGGCCCAGTTCTCCGAGGTGTCACGTGTTCCCCAGCGGCTGTTGGTCAGCAATGCGTCGCGGCCTTGAAGCTTGGCTTCGGCCAACGTTGGATCGACGAATCGCATCAGCTCGTGCAGGCGTACTTGAAGGCCTTTCAGATATTCGAGGGAGGCGAAATGGTAAAGCAGGCAGACAGACGTGTTTTTTCTGGGGCAGTCTGAGTTCAATGGGGTACTTGCTCATTCTATTTGTCCTGGATTTTTCGCTTCTTGAGGCAAGCAAGATGAGCTGATATGCCAGAGAATTCGGTCTTTATCCTGGTCAAGCTGCTTTTCTTTGCATCTTGCGTTCAATCCTGATCTGCATCCCATTGCCAGATGGTGGCACCATATTGGGAATTCAGGGTTGGCATGGTCTCTCCGCGCTTGAACTTGCGTCGGGAATTCAGTTGGGCAGGCGTGAAATAATATCCATCCTCCGGGCAGAGTTCTCCGCTTGCAACGCGTCGCTTGAAATCCTGCGGTGCGCTTAGCGATGTTACCTTCCGTTGATGGGCCACCTTCTTGACCAGCGTCCATGTGCATGGAGCGGTCTGATGCAGAGCTTCTTCACCGTATTTTTCTGAGGTCCCCGGAATGTAGAGAGATTGCATTCCCAGGAATATGCTGCATTCGGGTGCCTCATCAATGTCCGGCCCCAGGAACTGAGCGCTGGAATTGGATTGGTCTGGAACATAGATGCCTGGTCTTGGCGGTTGCTGTCCTGTTCGCGCGGTGGCGGAAGGATCAAGCGCGTAGCCAGGCCAGGTATCCGGCGCATCGAGTGGCCCGCGGTCCTCCGGGGTATAGCGGGGTGACAAGGTTCCGGCCGACCAGTATGCACCTTGAGTAGAAATGATGTTGCGAGCCCGGACGAGCGCCTGATTCAAGAGGTGTCGATACGTAGGTACGCCTTCATCGCCCATCCAATCGGCGGAAAATTCGAGCTGCCCCTTGAAGTCCGAGCGCACTCCATGCGCGCTCTTGAGTCCATCGAAGTCTCCATGAGACAACTTGATATAACCGCTGCAGAGGCCGTCGAATGTATCTCGGAAGTTGGGAAGCACCTGTTCTCCCCAAACGATATCAGGTTGTTCAGGTAGAGCGCGGTTGCGGTAATCAGGAGGCAAGTTTTGCATGAACTGATTCAGCCGTGACTCCACAAATTCAAGTAGCTCTTGCCATCTGTCTCGCAATTGGCCCAGGTATTCAAGAGACGTGTAACGTTCCAAGAGAAAAATTTCTTGTGGATCGATATGGCCAGGAGAGTTAATCATTTCTTTTTTGACTCGTACCAATTGTTAGTGAGAACCGGAACACCAACCAGATCAGTCTTTTGACCGAATTCATCATAGCCCCAATGGGTAGGTTGTCGCTTGCTCACCAAGGCTTTCTTCAGGTCATCCGGATTGACCACAATTTGTCGTGCTCCACCTTCAAGCACATAGGTTGAATTCTTCAATTGCAGCGAAGCTACCACACCCTCCCACACCTTTAGACCGCCTTCGGGAACGATGTAGGTAATTACTTCCCCGTTGCTGTTCCAGCTCGCCCAGACTGCGAAGCGTTCGCGCCAATCTGCTTTGCTCTGGAGCTTCTGGAATTCTTCTTCAGTCATCCAGCAGATCGAATTGTCCGCTGACTTCGGGTCAAGCACTCGACGCAGTTTCGTGCCGGCGGGCAGATCCAATGGCCGTATGGTATTGAAAGTGTCGTACGCATTTTTTGTGGCGAGCCCATCCTCGAATCGAGGATACCCCGGGGGAACGTTGGGGGGGGCTTCCAGTGGAGGATACTTCAACGTCTTGGATTTGGTCGCCCAAGGCGGAAGGTCTTTGTCGAAAGCCTCCTTTTCTGCATCAGTGGTGGTTCTTCGGAAGCCATGCGGATTGATTGTGTTGAGATGGGCGCGATGTAGCATGTCCGATTCAATATCCAAGCGCCGGGCCAACTGGTCCAACAGATCTTGTAAAGGTTTCATCGCTTTGGCAAGCATTCGGTCTGCTTGAGCGCGCACTTCATTTATCAGTTTCATCAGACCGATGGCGCGATCACCCAGAGCAGGCCCCCCCCATTTTCTGACCAACTCCAGAAGCGATAACGTGGCTTTCTTCCCGTCATCAAAGGCCGCAAGTAACTTGCCGACATTTACTTGGGCTTTTACTTCCCGCAGTTTCACGGCGAGATACTTATAGGGATTATCGATCTTCAATGCTCTCAGCGTTTTGACGACCTCTGGCCGAGCAAGAAAACGGTTGAGGAGAGAAATGCTGAGTTCGATATATTTCGTTATATCAGGCAATACGGCGGTTGCCTTTCTAGCCGCTCCTAATGAAGCGCGGCGTAGCGCCGAAAACATCACTTTCCCACAGCCCTTCACCAACGATCCCAACGTCGGGAACAGACCGATCAGCGTCAAGCATAATGCTACCCAGTGCCATGCTTCATTGGGCTCCGAATGGATTTTCTTGCAGTTCGCGACGATATCCCGAACATCACAAATCTGGTCTACAAATGGGATCATCGAAACCACGGTACTCACCGCAGTTTGCGCTGTGGTCGGGTTCTCATTGAAATCACCCTGAATCACGCCCCAGAGCCATTCTCCCGCAGCCGATAGATCTTTTCTCGCACTTGATAGCCACCGACTAGGCGCAGAGGAAAACCAGGCAAGAGCATTTTCGAATTGGTCATTCATGGCTTAATAGGAGAGCGCCCTTAAGAATTAAATTTTTCCTGCGCCTTTGCGACCAGCTCGGATAGTGGTTGCCAAGATGATTCCGGATCGGGTGTCCTTGGTTCGTATTCCACGTGAGTCGGCTTCTCGGGCACATTTTCGTGATGCGCTTCTCCTTTTGCATCCAGTTTTCCTTGAATGGTGGCACCGTCCGAAAACTTGATTTTGTATCCGACGTCCTGCATCGGCTCCCCATAGACGTCCCGATAATTGATATTGATGAAGTTGCTTATTTCGGCATTGGGATTGGGCAGAGGGGATAGAGAGGCTGCCAGCGACGCCCCTCCCGGAAACGCATGCGTCCCCCCCTTCACCGAAAACGTCCCCGGACAGGCAAACGTAATATTCCCGCCCTCCAACGTCACCGAAGCCTGTCCCGCCTGCAGCACGATCTTCTGGCGCGCCTTGATCTCGATGCCCTCATTGACGCTGATTACGCTCACCTCCTTGTCGGCCAGGATCTCCAGCGCATCGGTATGCGCCTGCAACGAGACCGGTCCATTGCCCGTATAAGCCTGGATACCTCCGTCTTGCGCAAACAGGGTAGCCGCCTTGCCAGCGGCCAGGCTGGCAGTGTCCGCAGCAGTCCAGTGGGTATCGCCCTGGCTGGTCCAGTGCAGGTTCTCACCGGCATAGAGCACCGTGGAGGCAGCGCTGGCCCAGTTGATGTTGGCCGGAGATTCCATCAGCACCGCCGCCTTGGCGAACTTCTCGACCGGTTGCGCGGTGTCGCTCTCGCGGGAACCCTCTTTGCTCTTGAAGGCGTCCTGGCCATTGACGCTGCCCGGATGCTTGCCTTGATCAGCAGGGTCGATGATGGAGATGAAATCCCTCTTGGCCTGCAAGGCATCCGCACTATGCAGCGCCTGCTGCTGCGTGGCGGCATCCCCCATGGTCTGGGCCAGTTGCTGCGCCCCCTTCAGTTGGGCGACGGCCTCCTGGGCATCCATCTGCGTGCTGGTTACGCTGGCCCCGGCAGCCGGGCGCGCCGTCGAGGAAATCAGCAAGCCCTCCGCACCGCGTACCACGCCCCAAGCGTCACTACGCAGTTCAAAACCCTGACCGCGATAGCTGCCGCGCTGTGCGCCGGAGTCGGCCTGTTCGATCAGGTGGCCGAGATTGAGCTGGGACCTGGCCTGGCTGGAGGCTAGCCGCATGCGCAGTTGCGACTGCGTATCGTCCACCACCCATTGATTGAATCCACTGCCATCATGCGCCGTGCTGTGCCAGCCCGAGATCGTGCCGGCATGGTTGGCTCCGGAATCGGCACCAGCCGGGAAAGGCGGTACATCGCTGCCGTTGTAGAGCTGCGCGACCACGACAGGCCGGTCGATATCGCCCTCGATGAAATCGATCAGCACTTCACTGCCAATGCGCGGCGTGAACTGGCTGCCCCAGTTGGGGCCGGACTGGGCTTCGGCCACGCGTACCCAGGTGCCGGAGGCGTCGTTGCCGGGCGCGTTGCCGTCTTTGTCATCGAGGTTGCCGGTCTCGCGCAGGCCGCCCGGGTTCGGCGCCTGGCCGCGTTGCCAATGGAACTGCACCTTGACGCGATGATTGCGGTCCGTGGTGACAGCAGCGTCCGGCAGGCCGGTGACCAATGCGGTCTGCGTGCCGCGTGCAGTTGGCTTGAGACGCTCCGTGATTGCGGCAGGAACGATGGGAACCCCATCGCGCACGGCCACGAAGCTGTTGCGGTGCGTGTGGATGGGGCGCTGACGAAGCTAGGGCCGAGCGACGCGGGCAATACCTCATCAAGAATCTGGGCAATGTTGCTGTCGAAGTTGTTGCGAGCACTATGGCTGACCGACAGCAGCTTGAAGCGGTTCTCTCCCTCGGGATTGCGCTCATGCTGGGTGAGAGCGAACCGAGCACCGGCACAGAGTTGATGCACTGCGCCTGTCCGCAATTTTCATGCGAATGTTCACGAGTACGGACACGCGTGAGGGGGAAGAGGGAGTATCCGGTCAAGCTGATTCTTCATTCAGCCAGCACCCAGCGTACCGTGCGCCCCTGATGCAAGGGCAATAGCTCGCCTGCCTTCAGTTCGACGCTGGTTGCCATATCGGACTCCACCAACCATCTACCTGCCTTAGGTGCCGCTGCACCGCTTTCAGCCCAGGTGATCTGGTCGTTCACCGCGACAGTTGGCTGTGTCGAACGCTTTACGTCGGGTTGAGTGAAACGGTAATGCTTCTCCTCTTCGGGGACGGAGCCGTCGATATAGCGATCGTCACGCCATAACAATCGCCAGGTAGTGTCCATATCCACGCTGTCATCAATGATGAACGCGCTCGTCGTAGGCGCGGGAGAGCCCCCATGCAGATAGTTCATTGCGCCCATTATCGCGAAAGGTGGTTCAGAT
Organism: Herbaspirillum sp. FG34; assembly: GCF_057809315.1. Taxonomy (NCBI): domain Bacteria; kingdom Pseudomonadati; phylum Pseudomonadota; class Betaproteobacteria; order Burkholderiales; family Oxalobacteraceae; genus Herbaspirillum; species Herbaspirillum sp. FG34. The sequence continues at coordinate 165,884 of NZ_JBMDJS010000010.1, forward strand.
TTCTCTGCCTTTCCGAGCAGCAGCATTATCAGTGACGGCTTGGGAGCGTCGATCGGCTCCCAGATTCCCGAGCAAGGTGTCAACTCACCAGTTCGAACAAATATATTGTCTTTGGGATCAGGTACTTCATGGAGCAAGGGTGGATATTTCCGCGAGTGAAGCAGTTTCTTCAGCCATTCGTTGTAACGAACCGGGGCCGCTTCATCAGTGAAGCGAGATTCAAGAATATATTTTGCGCATTCGCCCCAAGCTTTTGCCAACTGGATAAGCGCTTCACGGAATTCAGCCCATCGTGGCGTATGCTCTTCGTCGATGCGATTTTCTCCAATGTCGATACGCTCCAGAAGCTGCGAATAGTGAGACAAGATACGCCGTGCCATAGCAAATTCTCCATTGGCGTCAAACTTGAAAACGCGTTTATCGCCCTTTTTCAGGCGCATAACACCTTCTTCGCAGTGGGCAAGGCATTTAAGAATATAGGCGTACTCGGAATGCGATAAAGAGGTCTCGTTGGTCCAGCCGCGATCATCAGCCTCGCGCACACTGTTCTCGGTGGCGTCCGCCCACGCGTTATAAAACCCTAGTATTCGTTGCCACGCTGTCAGCGAACTTAGTTTTTTTAGAAGATAGAAGAGCTGCTGTCGCTCGGACGGAGAGGGCAGCATAATGTCGTTGATCTTTCTGTTGCCGTATTGAGTCATGGATGAATGAGAACCTGTTCGTTATCTTTTTCCGCCTGTTCACGAGCGCCGACACGTGCAGTTTGCACTGAGCCTGTTCCAGGGGGGCGAAGGTAGCCCCAGATTCCGTTTGCATCTGTCCAGCCGGTTGCATGGAAAGTGAATTCCATGCCAGTCTCTGGATCAGTGAACGTCACTTTGGCTGTCTGTTTTGAACTCGAAAATTCTTTCGCTGTACGGCCAGTTCACTTGACCTGCAGCGGTAATTTTCAGCCAGTTAGCCAGTGAGTCGCTTGTCTGCGCCGGTCCGCAATCTTCATGCGAATGTTCACGAGTACCAACACGTATGAGGGATAACAGGAAGCTTCTGGTCAAGCCGATTCCTCATTCAGCCAGCACCCAGCGCACCATCCGCCCCTGATGTAAGGGCAATAACTCACCAGCCTTCAGTTCGATGCTGGCTGTCATATCGGACTCCACCAGCCATCTACCCGTCTTAGGTGCCGCCGTACCGCTTTCAGTCCAGGTGATCTGATCCTTCTCCGAGACATTTTGCGGTGCAGAATGTTTTACTTCAGGCTGGTTGAAACGGTAATACCTCTCCTCTTCTGGAATTAAGCCGTCGATATAGCGGTCGTCTCGCCAGAGCAGGCGCCAAGTAGTGGCAAGATCGATTTCGTCATCCTTGGTACATGCGCAGATCGTCGGTGCTGGAGAAGCTCCGTGCAGATAGTTCATGCACCCCATGAGCGTAAAAGGTGGCAGTGGTGTTTCAGTTTTTCCAAGCAGGGTCATGATCATGGAAGGCTTAGGTGCATCTATAGGTTCCCAGATTCCCGAGCACGGTACCAATGAGCCGGTGCGGACTAACAAGTTATCTTGTGGATCTGGGACAGGCTCTAGAACGTCCGGAAAAGGGGATGCTTTCAGCAACGTTCTTAACCAATCGTTGTACGGAAGTAGTGCCGGCTCATCTTGATAACGAGGTTCCAGAATATTGACGCCGCATTCTCCCCATGCCTGACTGACCGTTAACAACGCTGAGGAGAATTCAGACCAAAGTGGTGTGTACTCTTCGTTGATCCGATTTTCCCCGATTTCTAAACGATAGAGTAACTGTGAATAGTGGCCCGTTGCCCTGGCAGCCATGGCGAATTCGCCGTTGGCATCGAATTTGAATACCCGCTTGTCTCCTAGCCTCAGGCGGCGTACTCCTTCTTCGCAATGGGCCAGGCTTTTTAAAAGGAATGTGTAGTCCGAATAAGGTAAGGATGTCATTTTCCCCCAGCCCCGGGTATCTGCTTCCCGAACGCTACTTTCTGCCACGTTCACCCAGGCTTGGTAAAACTCGAAAATCCGCTGCCACGCAGTTAGCGAGCTGATCTTTTTAAGATAATGGAAAATTTGGCCCCGCTCTTTCTCCGATGGGAGCATGATGTCTTGGATATTCATATCGTTGATTTGCCTTACGGCTGGACTAAGACTTGTTCATTATCCTTGCTAGCTTGTTCGCGCACCATGCCGCAGGTGGATCGGCTGCCGCCTTTTATTGTTTAAAGACATCTTCGGTAATCCAGCAATCACTCATTGCTCGGCTATTTGGAGACAGGATTCTGTAGAGTCGAGCAGGATCTTTTATTCCATCTGCTATCAAAGTGTTGAACGATTCAATATTGCGTGAGGAAATCGGTGGCCATCCTTTTGAAATTTCTTATCAACATCTAACTTCATTTCAGAAGAAACCGGTCCCGGATATTCTTGATATTTTCCCTTACTGAGCAACGACGGCGGAGGTACGGTCTCCCGCATCAGCTTGACCTGGATGAGGAGCTGGAACTATCGGACTATGGGACCAACTTCTGCCGCATGTTCGGCGACGCGCGCATGGATGCGTCCATCGGATCGGTGAACGACAGCGTACGCTTCTTTGGCTTGACGCCGACCAGCATGAAGCTCGAAGGGCTGGATCGCCATCAGCACTTGCAGGATAGTTATCGCAAGCCGCACAAGGCGCGTGCCCGGTTTGCGCAGGCGGATTCTGCTTCAGCGGCTTGATGCAGTTGTCCTTGCTGCGCGGATGACCACTCGGCCTGATCTGCGATCAGGCCGTTTTTTTTGGTGCAGAGCCCCGGCAGCTGCATCCATTCTCTCAACTTTCGCCTGAAGCAGGCTTTCAAGGAATGGATGGGTCCTGGTAAGCGCTATCGATGACAACGCCGCGTCGTCGCAACGTCTCTTCAGCCTGATCCCGGTCTTGCTTCAATAGCGGCAATTCCGAAGAGAGTGCGTTTTGCCAATCTGATCGCTTTGCAGGCCCAACTATCTGACGTGCCTCTTCCTTGCTGCCAACCAGGGATAACTTGAGGAAGTAAGCGCCTGGCTTGTTTCTGTCAAGTCGTTCCATGTCGCGGGTCAGGGTCAAGGTCAGGTAAGCATGTTCAAGCTGGAGGCACCATGTCGCATCAGCGGGAAGACTCATCCATTCATCCAGGTCAGGCACGTAGGCGGGATCCAGCAAGTGCACCGGTGAGGTGATGGCAAAGTGCAAGGCTTGCGCCCCATTCAGCCGCGGCAGTGAGCGCTCTATGTAGTGACGCCGGCCAGCGGCTCTTATGTTGTTCAGGATGCGCATCATTCTCTGCCTTGCCTCATCGTGCGGGATATGCTCTTCAGCGCCCAAGCCAGCGTAGATGTTCCATTCAATGATATTTTCGTCCGGGAAGTGGGGATCCTCGTTACCAGAAATTCCAAGAACATCATTGAGCATGAATGCGCGTGTGCCGTTGCGTATCTCCACGGCACCCGAGGCATCACGAGGCCAGTCCATTGAATAAAAGTTGACGTTGGGGGCCTGATGATCAGAACTATCTGATTTGGGTAGCGTGCGAGAAGTTCTTTGCCGGATTGGTTGGCGCTGATTTCGATCTGATGGAGCATATTGATCGACTTCTCTGATTTGTCGGGAGAACAGGCGGTCCGGAGCGCGATGATCCAGAACATGGAACTCATCGCGCCAATTCGGAATAGCCGGAATGCTTTCACTGGCATGAGCAATATAAAGTGAAGCTGCAGTGCGGTCTCATTGTCTATTTGGTCTTGCCCAGCTTGGGTACATGAGTCCTCATCTCGCTTTGGGTGGGGTGGACAATTATCAGAAGCCCGGCGGATCTTGATAGGCTTCGTCAATGTTGACTCCCTGTTTGCGTAAGGTGCTTTCGGCCTGCTGGCGCTTTTCTTTCAGCAGTTTTATTTCAGCGCGCAATGCTTGCTGCCAAACCGTCCGCTTGTCAGCGCCCACCAGTTGGTGGAATTGCTCTTTTTCACTCCGGAGGTTGAATTCAATGAAGTAGGCACCCGGCTGGTTGACGTCGTTTAGAGAAAGATCGCGGGACAAAGCAATCGTCAGGTAGCCCTCCTTGCTCCAGAGTTTCCAAAGCGTGCGGCCGGGAAGATGCATCCATTCGTCCAAGGTTGGCTCGTAGTCCGTATCCAATCCATAAACGGAGGGCGTGGACTCTGCATAGCGTAGCGCGTTTTCACCCGACAGCCGGGGGGCATCCGGATCGATATAGCGATGCCGGGAGCCCTTGCGCAGATTTGCACGAATGGATTGAAATTGCTTCCTTGCAGCGTCGTGCATGATCGGACTGCTTTCCGCCAGGCCAGCATTGATGTTCCATTCGATGATGTTTTCGTTGGCAAATGAAGGCGAGTAGTTCCCTGTTGCGCTCAACGCATGGTGAATGACAAACAGTGTCTCCGATGGCCCAATTTCAACTGTGCCGCGCGCGTCCTTGGTCCATCTGGCCGCATGGAACTTCGCACCTGAGGGATGATTGCTCATTGAAAATAGTCCGGGATAGTTCTCAAGGATATCGTCGCCGGACTGGCCGAGTTGGATATGAATGCGCTCGTTCATTGCGTGGTGCTCGGCTCCGCTGCTATTGCCGCAGCCGCCTAGCATTGCGGTCGCCAAAACGAAAATCACCATTCTGCCTATTGCGGATTTGAACGCGGAGCGCACACGAGTCCGCTGGTATTCAAGGGAGTAAAAAGATGAGTGCACGGGGAATTTCCTCAGCTTGATCGTCAGCGGTCAGAGATCACCATGCCAGCAATTCGTACGGGACGTTATTGGAAGACCGCCGGATCCTGATAAGCCTGATCGATGGTGACGTTGTCATTCTTCAGTTGCGCCTCCTTCTTTTCCCGGGCCTGCTTCAAGGCAGGCAGTTCCTTCCTGAATTCCATCTTCCAGTTGTCGAGTTTTTCATCATCTACATAGCCGCGCAGATAGGCGTCCTGCGCCGTCAATGAAGAGGTGACGAAGTAGGCTCCCCTCTTGTGCGGATCGAGCCGGTTGGGATCTCGGTACAGTTTGATTTCGAGGAACACGTGATCGGCGTAAAAGAGCCAGGGAGTGCCGTCAGGCAGCGTCATCCATTGCGCCAGCGACAGGTCATACGAAGGGTCGAGCGGATAGCCGGGGTTCTTCAGCGCGTAGGCCAGCGCTTGTTCACCTTTGAGTCGCGGGCGGCTGATCGGGATTACCTTCGACCAACCTGCTGCGCTTAGTGCATGCAGCAATGCGGTAAATTGTTTGCGCGCGTCGTCATGGGAAATCGTTTCTGCATCGCTGACCCCACCATTCACGGACCACTGCGAAATATGCTCTGCAGCAAACCTGGTGGAGGCGGTTCCCGTGACGCTGAGCACGGACGGCATTGAAAACGATCGCGGACCATGGTCTAAGGTGACAGTACCTGGGTTGCCAGATTCCCATTTGGCCGTGACGAATTGCAGGCCGCTCGGGTGTTCGCTCGCTGTGAAAAGCCCGGGGTTGGCTTTATTAAGCGTATCGACGGGTTCGTTGATCGAAATATGAACAAGTTGGCTCATCTTGGGTTTTTCTGAAGAGTCGTGGGGGGGGCAGGCGCTTAGCCCAGCAAGCAGGAGCAGCGGCAAAAGTGCGATCCGGACGCGTGTCCGGATCGGGAGGTGAATATGTTTCAACATGGCGTGGAATTGATGTCAGATCGGAGGCAGCATCATGGGGCGGTTTTCGAGTTCCAGCGACTCGTCCATATGGACCCATCCCGCCATGGTACTGAGCTCCTGTTCCATATACGCGCGCTCTTGACCCATCAGTTGATGGAAACGACCGGCTGCTTGCGTGATCCAGTCCATGCGGCTCTTGTAGTCTTCTAGGATAGTGCCCTTGGGCGCAACTGACTTCTTCAATGGCTGTTTGCTGTCGCACGCGCTGGTGAATGCCAGGCGCAGTTCAGGCGATACGAGGTTGACAAGGCGCCAGCGTTGGACTGCGACCCAATCAGAGAAATCCTTGTCAGCATAAATCAATGGCTGGAGGATGACATATTGCTCATGCTCGGCAATCTTGATCAAGTGATCCCACTGCAGCTTGCGGCGCTCGACGCGATCTGATTCTTCTTCAATCTGCTTGACCAAGGCAAAACCGGCCTGAATCTTGTCAAAGGTCCGCATGTTATTGATCTTGGAGAGGGCCTCGTCCTTCCATGGATAGTTCGTGACCTGTTCCTTGACCGCAGTGATATAGGCGGAAGCATCCCGTTGGCTAATGCACAGATCGAAGCTCGTGCCGAATCTCGTGTAATACCAATGCCAGCCACTGATGTCATAGAAGAGCCAGAGATTTCCTTTTGCCAGCCCTTTGAAGACGGTATCAATCGTTGCGACGCGGATGTCGTCCAGAGAACAAGCGACCGTCTTGCTGGCAAACGCACCCAGGGCCATCCAGTAGAAGCGGCCCTTTTTGGCCGGATCTCCATAATCTTCCTTCTCCAGATAGAAGCGCGCATAGGTGGCTGCGATCCTGCGAGCGCGGTCACTGTAGACCGGAATGATGGAACCTTCATTACGCCCGTGTAGTTTGCAAAGGCGCTTCGTGCTCATCTCCTGGATCATCGACCACATCAGATTGCAGTCGCACTTGAGTTCCTTCTTCGAGTTCCCAGTCGTATTTGTCTGTGACTGGACTTTATCTGCGGCTCCCATCGAGCATCCCCTTTGCACCTTGGTTTATCTGTTCAGGTTTTGGTCGGCACGACCTTGAACCATTCCATGGCAAATTCCACGTTTTCGCTGGCCTCCGTACTGACCCGCTCGCTCATGCCGTCCTTGGTGGTGGCCGCCAGCTGATCACCGGCTGAACTCTTGATCCGGTAAGGAACATTGGAAAGTGGATTACCATTCGGATCCTTCACCACGAAGGCCTCGTCAAAGAGCTTGTACTTGGTGTCTGGCAGTGCCATCAGATCCGGCGAAACGCTCATCCCACCCGGAAACGCATGCGTCCCCCCCTTCACCGAAAACGTCCCCGGACAGGCAAACGTAATATTCCCGCCCTCCAGCGTCACCGAAGCCTGTCCTGCCTGCAGCACGATCTTCTGGCGCGCCTTGATCTCGATGCCCTCACTGACGCTGATCACGCTCACGTCCTTGTCGGCCAGGATCTCCAGCGCATCGGTATGCGCCTGCAACGAGACCGGTCCATTGCCCGCATAAGCCTGGATGCCTCCGTCATGCGCAAACAGGGTAGCCGCCTTGCCAGCGGCCAGGCTGGCAGTGTCGGTAGCCGTCCAGTGGGTATCGCCCTGGCTGGTCCAGTGCAGGTTCTCGCCGGCATAAAGCACCGTGGAGGCAGCGCTGGCCCAGTTGATGTTGGCCGGAGATTCCATCAGCACCGCCGCCTTGGCGAACTTCTCGACCGGTTGCGCGGTGTCGCTCTCGCGGGAACCCTCTTTGCTCTTGAAGGCGTCCTGGCCATTGACGCTGCCCGGATGCTTGCCTTGATCCGCAGGGTCAATGATGGAGATGAAATCCCTCTTGGCCTGCAAGGCATCCGCACTATGCAGCGCCTGCTGCTGCGTGGCGGCATCCCCCATGGTCTGGGCTAGTTGCTGCGCCCCCTTCAGTTGGGCGACGGCCTCCTGGGCATCCATCTGCGTGCTGGTTACGCTGGCCCCGGCAGCAGGGCGCGCCGTCGAGGAAATCAGCAAGCCCTCCGCACCGCGCACCACGCCCCAGGCATCACTACGCAATTCAAAACCCTGACCGCGATAGCTGCCGCGCTGGGCGCCTGTGTCGGCCTGTTCGATCAGGTGGCCGAGATTGAGCTGGGACCTGGCCTGGCTGGAGGCCAGCCGCATGCGCAGTTGCGACTGCGTATCGTCCACCACCCATTGATTGAATCCACTGCCATCATGCGCCGTGCTGTGCCAGCCCGAGATCGTGCCGGCATGGTTGGCTCCGGAATCGGCACCAGCCGGGAAAGGCGGTACATCGCTGCCGTTGTAGAGCTGCGCGACCACGACAGGCCGGTCGATATCGCCCTCGATGAAATCGATCAGCACTTCACTGCCAATGCGCGGCGTGAACTGGCTGCCCCAGTTGGGGCCGGACTGGGCTTCGGCCACGCGTACCCAGGTGCCGGAGGCGTCGTTGCCGGGCGCGTTGCCGTCTTTGTCATCGAGGTTGCCGGTCTCGCGCAGGCCGCCCGGGTTCGGCGCCTGGCCGCGTTGCCAATGGAACTGCACCTTGATGCGATGATTGCGGTCCGTAGTGACGGCGGCGTCCGGCAGGCCGGTGACCAATGCGGTCTGCGTGCCGCGTGCAGTTGGCTTGAGACGCTCCGTGATCGCGGTCGGCACGACAGGAACCACATCGCGCACGGCCACGAAGCTGTTGCGGTAGGTGCCGGCTTTGAGATCGTCGTCTGAGCTGGTGCCCGGAGAGGGTGAGCTGACCAAGCCTTGCCCGAGCGAAGCGGGCAATACCTCATCAAGGACATGGGCGATATTGTTGTCGAAATTGTTGCGCGCACTATGGCTGACCGAAAGCAGCCTGAAGCGGTTCTCTCCCTCCGGATAGCGCTCATGCTGGATCAGGGCGAACTGAACACCGGCACAGAGCTGGCGCACCGCGCCTGCGCCTTCGAAGCACTTGTTCTGCAGTTCCATGGCCTGCAGCATCAACAAGGCATGGTCCGATGCCGCCTTCTGGTCGGCAAAGTCCTGCTGGCCGCTGCCGTCGTAGACCGGCAGGGCAGGGAGCTCGCCAGCATCCAGGCTGGAGCTCTCTTCGGCCGAAGCTGAAGAAATCTTCTCAGGATGCCAGCTGGCCAGGGCCACCGCGTTGGAACGCACGCTGCGCACGGCGCTGAAGTCGGTGATGGCATCACTGGACTCGGTGGCTGCGACACGGTGAAAGCGAATGCGCGCATCGCCACCCGGCAGGTCCGGGGCCTTGGCGTTACGGTCGAAGATGATCAGTTTGTGCCGTGCCTGTTGCTGGCCGGAGGCTTGGCCATCGTCACCATCCTGCTGATGTTCGAAACGGAAGTTGAGGCCTTCGCTGGCCAGGATGCGGCGCAGGAAGGCGTAATCGCTCTCGCGGTATTGCGTGCAGATCTCGCGCCTGGCAAGCGTCTGCGTGACATCCAGCGAGAAATTGGCTTGCGGATACTCCTTCAGGACCGCGCTGGCGATGTCGGTGACGCTCATGTCCTGGAACAGGAAGCTGTCGCGGCGCCGGTCGAGGAAGGCGAGGAAGGATTCCAGCCGCAACCGGTAGCGTGCCAGACCGCCATCAGCACCCAGCCAGGAAGCCTGGGTGCAGTAGCCGTGCCAGGCGCGTCGGCTGCCATCGACCTGCAGCAGGCGCAGCGTCAGCTCGCTGCCGATGAATTGCTTGAGGTCGAGATCGGTGGAGACGGACAGCGCATCAATGTCGAACCTGAAGTCGTCATTGACGCTCTCCTGGCCGTGGAAGCGCTCCACCACCAAGGATTCAGGGAGGTTTGCGGTCTGGGCGCTGCTCAGAGTGATCAGGCGCGCGTGTTGCGACAGGCCGGGGCCGAAAAGCTGGTTGATGACACTGTTGAGAGTATCGGAAAAAGGCAGATTCATCCGAGTGGTCTTCCATGACAGTCAGGGGAGAGATCACGCTCAGGGCAGCGTAATGGTCAGGTTGGCAGTACGTGGTGCCAGCTTGACGATATCGGCATAGCCGGCCAGTCCGTTCTCGGTGCCGCTGGTGAGCATCCAGTTCAGGCCCAGGTAGGCAAACATGCCGATAAAGGCAAACAGCGAGGCCACCACCCACAACGGCACGTCATTGCGCAGCTTGTTGACGATGGCATCCGGCCGCGACCAGTGCGGCGCGAATCCCGCGCTCTTGCCCTTGAGATGAGCGATTTCGTCACCCAGCCGCGCGGTCAGATAATTCAGTTTTTCCGGTCCTTCGAGTGCGTACTTTCCCTGGAAGCCCAGCAGCAGGCACATATGAAACACTTCCAGCGCCTGGATGTGCGCGTTGCCACGTACCCGCAGGTCTTCCAGCTGCTTGAAGAAATTTTCACCTGCCAGCTGATCGCCGAACATGGTCAGCTGCAACGGGCGACGTTCCCACGCATCGCGGATGCCGAAGCTGGAACGCAGGATGATCTCATCGACCGAGGCACAGAACGCATATTTGGCGGCGTAGACGTCTTCCGGAGAGACGTCAAGCTTCTTTGCATTGCGCTCTACGTCACCCAGGAATTTCTGCATCTTCACCGAGAAGGATGCTTCATCCACAGGCGCACTGCCGTTCTTGAGCATGAAGAGCGCATAGAAGCCGTCATACATCAGATCCAGTAGCGACTTCGCATTCACGGGGGCGCTGGCCAGCTGGGTCGGCGGAAGGTGATCTTGATCGAGCAGGGAGGGGGCCGAGGTCATGTTCATTGCGTCACCGCCAGGAGTTCGAGTTTGAGGTCACGGATGCCGGAGGGTACATAGATGCAGATCGATTGCGCCTGCAGCATGCGTTCGTACATGGCGCCCTTGCTCTCCAGCGTGAAGTAGTAGGTATCAGGGCGTACGGGCAACGCCGCCGGCACCTGCGGCGAGTGCACCAGCTTTACGCCAGGCAGTGCGGCCAGCACGAATTTCTCGACGTCCTCGGGCGCGCCGATCTTGAAGCGCAGCGGCACCACATCGACCAGCTCGATGGCCGGGAGGTCGGCATTGACGGCCAGGTAGAAACTGGTCTTCTCGTCGATCTTGCCCGAGTCCAGCATGCCCATGTGATAAGACGGCTTGTTCTCGTGCAGGGCAATGGCGAAATAGCGCGACGAGATGACGGTGTCGAGCAGTTCGCGGATGATGCCGTCAAGCCGCGCAAACGCGGGTCCGGGATCGCGATGCTCATAGGGCGGCAGGTCGGCCAGCGCCAGGCTGCGCGAGAACGTCATCAGCGACCCTGCCAGGGCGAGCAGTTGTTCGTAGAGCCGTTCAGGATGCAGCATGGGATTGTTCAGGTAGTGCGAGAGACTGGCATAGGCGGTGCTGGCCGTATGCAGCAGCCAGAAAGAGGTGATGTCGCCGGAACGGAATTCCACCACGCTCTTGCTGGGTTCGCGATGGTGCCCGTACAGCGCGCTGACCTTGGCCTGCAAGGCATCGAGCAGGCGGCGAAGCCGCAGGAACAGCAGCGGTGCTGCATGTACCGACAGGCTGGGCGCCACGAAATCAGGATCCAGTTCGAATCCTGATGAGCTTGCCCGACGCAGTCGGACGATAGGGATGCACACCAGCGAATCGCGCGGTTCGTTCTCCGACACCAGCCTCACCGCCTTCTTCAGATAGCTCATTTCGGCCTTGGCGGCATCGGTGAAGAGATCGGGCGTCTCGATATTGTGCTGGATGTAGCGGCTGGACTGATGATTGCCGCTTCCGGTACCGGCGGCGAAATTGCTGCCGAAGCTCTTCAGTGCAGGCAGCGCCGCGTAGAAGGTCACGGATTGCTGCGATAGCGCAATCTCGGTCAGTTCGATGGGGTCGGGCAGGTCATCGCCATCCGGAGCCTTGTATATTTCGCCATCCTGGAAGATGGCCGACAGTTCCAGGATGCGCAGTGTATTGTTGCTCAGCGCATCGCGATCGACCTGAAGCGAACAGATGCCCCAGCAATAGGGATTGAGCGCCAGCGCAGTCTGGTGCAGGCGCGTTTCGTGATAATGATCCTGCCGCTGGAAGTGTTGCGGCCGGAGGAAAAGACCTTCGCCCCAGAGGACTTTGTTGGAGTGATTCACTTGGATTGCCCCGTCGTGATGATTGTCATGTCGCGATGTCCTGCGAATTGTTGTTTGAATTTCACTGACACTGAACTGGTGCCAGCATCAGATTCTTTTCCAGCGGCTTGCCCTGCGTATCGATGGCCACGGCACCAGCACCTACGGTCAGCGAGCAGGACTGCAAGCCTACGGTGATACCGTTCTTCTCGGCCTCATCAGCCTTGAAGACGGCACGCCAGCGCTGCGGCGCCGGGTTGACGAACAGCGCTGCCACGCCGATATAGCCGGCTTCATAACTGACCTTCTCGGAAATCTCATAGCGCTGGCCCGGGACCAGCGTCACTTCCTTGACCTCCAGGAGGTCAGCTCCCAAGGCTTCCTTTTCTTTCTGTGCGCTCAGTAACGTGTCGTATGACGCCTGTTGGAAACTAATGTTCTGCTTGAGCTTATAAATTTTTACGACCAGGGCCAGAGGACGCTGCTGCGAATCGACGTTGAGAGCCTTGGATGCGTGCAGCTTGATGGGCACCGTGCGCGGCTGCTTCATGGAATCGGGGACTTCCGGCGTGTCGGGTTTCTTCAGTCCCAGCGCCTCCAGCGTGGACTTGGCGGCCTGGGCGACCCCGGATGCTGCACCCACGGCGGCACAGCCGGATAGGGAAAAGATGGCAACTCCCGTTGCCAAGTGATTAATCAATCGTTTTTTCAACTCTGCCCCGTTCGTTCTATTGGATTTCTCATGCGCGAATTCTCGCGTGCCGAAAAAATTTTAGGAAGTCTTTACAGATTGTGGAACTGCATTTTCCCGTGAAGGTCTATGCGATACATTTGGACGAGCTTAAGTTCAAATTACTCAAAACTATTAAGTCGGGCAACAACCTGATAGTCGTAATTAGAACGTGGCGTAGTTGAAAAGTGCGGTTTCCAAGAGCATCAATTTCGCCGGAAAACTGCCGTCGCATCTCATTTGCAGCCTAAAAATCAGGAATCTCCGGAATTTTTCGGTCCCGACTAATTTGCTTGTGCGATTTCGCGCAAGGTTTTCTTAATGTCAAAAATATAAGGAGTGAATTCCAATGCGTGCGAGCAAATTGAAGGCTGGTGTGATCGTTCCGGCACTGCTGGCGGTGATGTTGGCCGGTTGTGCCAATATTCAGAGCAAGCCCAATCCGGAGGACGACGCCAAGAACACGCTGGAAAACGGGGTGGCCCAGGCCAACACCGCGCAGGCCGAAGGCAAGACCGATGAAGCCGTGTCAGTGCTGAAGATAGTGGCCAGCCGCTTCCCTGCCGACAAGACTCCCTGGGTGCGCATTGCCCAGATCCGCTTCGACGCCGGCGATTACAGCGATGCGATCGTCAATGCCCAGGAAGCACTCAAGCGCGACCCGTCCGACAAGGTCGCCAACAGCATCGTGACTGTGTCCGGCCTGCGTCTGGCGACGAAGTCGCTGGCGGATCTGCGCTCGCAGAATGCGCTGAACGGCTCGGTCAAGACCGAAGCCCAGGACCTGACCAAGATCCTGCGTGAAAGCCTGGGCGAAAACACCTTGGTGCCGCCACCGAGCAAGCCTGTCGCTGCATCTCGTGCGCGCGGCAAGGTCGTGCGCAAGGCGGTCGCACCCTCAGCTGATACCGATGCAGGCAATGGTGGCGGCAGCGGCCCCAATCCATTTGGCAATCTGAAGTAAGGCGAGCCGGCGGGACGCCTTGCGTGTTCCCGCTTTTCAAGCCGCCTCAGGCGATGGGGCGAGTCACTCAAACAGCAGCGGAGCAAACATGGCCAAAAGAGAAAGCATCCAGAAGAAACTGCAGAAAGTGCGTCCCCCGCGCGTGCAGATGACCTATGACGTCGAGATCGGTGACGCCATCGAAAAGAAGGAACTGGCCTTCGTGACCGGCGTGGTCGGCGATTTCGGCGGGAACTCGGAGGTGCCGCAGCCGCGTCTGAAGGATCGGAAATTCATCAATATCGATCCCGATAATTTCGATGAAGTCATGAAGGGTATCGAACCGCGCGCCGTCTATCGCGTGCCCAACGAGCTCTCCGAAAAGGGGGGGGAATTCGCGGTGGAACTGAAGTTCCGTTCGATGGAAGATTTTCGGCCCGAGTCCGTGGTGCAGCAGGTCGAGCCCCTGCGCAAGCTGCTGGAAGCGCGCACCAAGCTGGCAGATCTGCGTAACAAGATCGCCGGCAACGACAAGCTGGAAGACATTCTCAGCGACGTGCTCAACAGCACCGAGAAGCTGGCCGAACTCAGCAAGCAAACCAACAAGTAAAAGAGATCCCCATGTCCGCTCAAGCCAATACCGAAGCTGCCGCAAGTGCCGCGCCCGCTGCTGTCGGCAGCACTCTTCTGGATGACATCGTCGAACAAAGCAAGGTCGCCAAGTCCTCTTCCGAACATGATCGTGCCAAGGATCTGATTTCCGAACTGGTCAGCCAGGTCATGGAAGGCACGGTAGTCGTCTCGGAAAACCTGTCGGCCACCCTGGATGCGCGCATCGCGGAACTGGATCATCTGATCTCCAGCCAGGTCAGTGCGATCATGCACGCGCCCGAGTTCCAGAAGCTGGAAGGCAGCTGGACCGGCTTGAACTACCTGGTCCGCAACACCACCGTTGGCGAGAACCAGAAGATCAAGATCCTCAACGCCACCAAGAAGGAACTGGTCAAGGACTTCAACTCGGCACTGGAATTCGACCAGAGTGCCATGTTCAAGAAGGTATATGAAGAAGAATTCGGTACCTTCGGTGGCGCGCCTTTCGGTGCCTTGCTGGGCGATTTCGAGATCACGCGCCAGCCTGAAGATATGTACTTCATCGAGCAGATGTCGCGTATCGCCGCAGCCTCCCATGCGCCCTTCATCACGGCGGCCTCGCCCGAGCTGTTCGGCCTGGAGAGCTTCTCCGACCTGGGCAAGCCGCGTGACCTGTCCAAGGTCTTCGATACGGTTGAATACGCCAAGTGGAAGTCATTCCGTGAATCCGAAGATTCACGTTATGTCGGCCTGACCCTGCCGCGCTTCCTGGGTCGTCTGCCCTTCAATCCCAAAGACGGGACGACGGTCGAAGGCTTCAACTTCGTCGAGGATGTCGATGGCACCGATCATTCCAGATACCTGTGGTGCAACGCCGCCTATGCCTTTGGCAGCAAGCTCACCAAGGCCTTCGAGGACTTCGGCTGGTGCGCGGCTATCCGTGGTGTGGAGGGCGGCGGTCTGGTCGAGGACCTGCCCACCCACACCTTCAAGACGGATGAAGGCGAAGTTGCCCTCAAGTGCCCCACCGAGATTGCCATCACCGATCGCCGCGAGAAGGAGCTGTCGGATCTGGGCTTCATTTCCCTGGTCCACTGCAAGAATACCGACTATGCCGCCTTCTTCGGCGCACAGTCTGCCCAGAAACCCAAGAAGTACAACACGGACGCCGCCAATGCCAATGCGGTCCTGTCCTCGCAGTTGCAATACATCTTTGCCGTCTCGCGCATCGCTCACTACATGAAGTCGATGATGCGGGACAAGATCGGCAGCTTTGCTGCCGCTTCGAACGTCGAAGACTTCCCCAATCGCTGGATCGCGCAATACGTGCTGCTGGACGACAACGCCACGCAGGAAGCAAAAGCGCAATTCCCGCTGCGCGAAGCTTCGGTACAGGTGTCGGAAGTGCCGGGACGGCCAGGCGTTTATCGCGCCGTGTCGTTCTTGCGTCCGCATTTTCAGTTGGATGAACTGTCGGTGTCGCTCCGGCTGGTTGCGGAGCTGCCGCAGGCAGGTAAATCCTAACTATTTTTTCCTCCCTCATGTTTACAGGATAAGTTATGGCAATTGACGTCTATCTGCAAATCGACGGCATCAAGGGTGAATCCACTGATGACCTGCACAAGGATTGGATCGAGTGCAAGACCGTTGACTGGGAAGTCCTGCAGCCGAAGTCGGCAACCGCATCGACCGGTGGTGGTCACACCGCCGAGCGCTGCGAGCACAAGGACATCGTGTTCACCAAGGTGGCCGACCTGGCCTCGCCCCTGCTGCTGCAAAACTCCTCCTCGGGCAAGACCATTCCGAAGGCCAAGTTCGAATTCATGCGCGCCGATGGCAAGGGCGAGCGCGTCCGCTACTTCGAGATCGAACTGACCAACGTCATGATCAGCAGCGTCAAGCCGACCATCGAGTCGGGCGAGATCTTGAACGAAAAGGTCGGCCTGAAGTATTCCACCGTCAAGTGGAAGTACACCCAGCAGAAGAAGGATGGCGGTACCGCCGGTAACACCTCTGGCGGTTGGGATCTTTCGACCAACAAGGTCATCTGAGGCTACCTTGCACTGAACGGATGAGCTGTCGACAAAAGAACAGCCATTCATGAAGCGTATGACGTCCGCCGGTCTTCCGGCGGACTTCCGCTTTCAACGCCTGTTATGCCGACTTCAATGTCGTGCGATCCAAGCAATAACCATTCGATCATCCGATCACCAGACGGGGGAAACGCAGATGAAAGGCTTCGCGCCCAGCCTGTTTGACAAGCTGATGAATGACGGACCCCGTTCCGCCGTCAGTCCTGTCGTCAGCCGTCTGTCGATAGAAGAGCTCAAGGATGTGGTGGCACGGGACCTGGAGGCGATGCTCAACACGCGCTCGGTGGTGCCTGAGGAATTGCTCCAGCAATATCCGGAGTGCAGCAACTCCATCATCGCCTACGGCCTCAATGATTTCGCCGGGATGAGTCTGGCCAGTCTCGATGACCGTACCGCGATCTGTCACTCCCTGGAAGAAGCGATCTCTCGGCACGAGCCGCGGCTGCGCAATGTGAAAGCCACGCTGGAAATCCAGGAGGGTTCGATCAACCGTCTCAACTTTGCCATCAGCGCCTTGCTGGTGGTCAACGCTGCGCGCGAGACTGTCAATTTCGATGCCGTACTGCAGCCGTCGACCCTGCAATATTCCATCAGCAAGTCGCGAACGACCCGCATAGGAGTTTAAGTGCAAGAGCTGCTACCTTATTACGAGCGCGAGCTGAGCTTCCTGCGGCGCTATTCCCGCGAGTTCTCCGAGCGCTATCCCAAGATCGCGGGCAGCCTGCTGATGGCCGGCGAGATATGCGAGGATCCGCACATCGAGCGCATGATCCAGTCCTATGCGTTGCTCAATGCGCGCGTGTCCAAGCGGCTCGATGATGACTATCCCGAATTCACCGAGGCCTTGTTCGAGGTCCTCTATCCGCATTACCTGCGTCCTTTTCCCTCCTGCTCGATCGCGCACATGGATTACGCGGCGTCGGCCGCGCAGCTGACCAATGCCTCCGTGATCCCGCGTGGCACGTCGCTGGCCACCCGCCCCGTCAAGGGCGTGGTCTGCCGCTTCCAGACGGTCTACGATATTCCGGTCGCTCCGATCCGTCTGTCGCAGGCAGTCTTCTCTCCCATCATCGATGCGCCCGAGGCCGTGGTATTGCCGACTTCGGTGAGCTCATCGCTGTCCATCACCATCGAGACGACGGCGGAGTCGCTGGCCCTGGCCAAGCTGGGTCTTGCTTCACTGCGGGTCTTCATCGATGGCGAGGCTTCATTCTGCGCGGCCCTGCGTGACAGTCTCTTCATCCGCAGCACGGCGGCCTGGGTCGAATTGCCGCGCAGTGGCCGTTGGACTGCCCTGCGCAAGCTGCCTCTGGCCGAGGTCGGGTTTGCCGAAGAGGATGCACTGATCGATTTCCCCTCGCAGTCGCATCCAGCCTATCGCTTGCTGACGGAGTATTTTGCCTTCCCGGAGAAATTCAATTTCTTCGATATCGATCTGTCGGCCATCCTCGCCATCCTGCCTGCGGGGGCCAAAAGCTTCACCTTGCACCTGGGCCTGTCCGGCCTGCGTGCCGATTCGCACATCGCCCGGCAGCTCGGTGGTGTCAGTGCGGCCAATCTGCTCTTGGGCTGCACACCGGTCATCAACTTGTTCAGTCAGCGCGGTGATCCGATCCGCCTCACGCACGCGGGTGCCACCTATCCGGTACTCCCTGACGGGCGGCGCGCCTTCGGATACGAAGTCTATTCGATCGATTCGGTACAGCTGGTGCGGCAGACGCCCCAGGGGGAGTCAGTCACGCAGTTCCGTCCCTTCTATTCGCTGCGCCATGGACAGGCCCCCGAAACGGATGGCCATTACTGGGCAATGCGTCGCGATGAACTGGTCGCCCTGAAGAGTCCGGGCTATGAAACCGAAATCTCCATCGTCGATATCGATTTCAATCCGGCCAAGGTCGAAACCGATACCCTGAGCATTGACCTGACCTGCACCAACCGCGATCTTCCGGCGCTGCTCACCTACGGGCTGCCCGGTGGCGACCTCAGCATGGAGGGTGGTGGCGTCACCCGCACGGCCGCTCTGTTGCGCAAGCCGACCCTGCCTTCGCGCTTCGAGCGAGGGCGCGGGGCGCAATGGCGTTTGATCTCGCATCTTTCGCTGAACCATCTGTCCCTCATGCGCGGCGGGCTGGAAGCCTTCCAGGAGATGCTGACGCTCTACGACCAATCCAATTCACCCATTTCTCAACGCCAGATCAGTGCTATCGCCGCCATCGAGCACAAGGCTACTACGGCGTGGTTGCCGGGTAATCCCTTCGCCAGCCTGGTGCGGGGCATCGAGGTCAGATTGACCGTTGACGAGGAGGGCTTTGTGGGCAGCGGACTGCACGCCTTCGCCAGCGTGATCGATCGCTTCATGGGCTTGTACGTCCACGCCAACAGCTTCTCGCAGTTGATCGTGATATCCAAAAGAACCGGGGAGGAACTGCTCAAATGCAGGCCACGCAGCGGAGATTTGAACCTAGCGTGATCGAGCGGCTGTTTGCCGCTCCTCACCGCTTCCAGTTTTTCCAGGCCGTGCGCATGATTGAACTCTGGTTCAAGCGCAACGGCGTTCCGCATGAACGTGCGGTCAGCGATTTCCTTCGCTTTGCCAATCGCACGGTACTAGGATTTCCTGCCAGCGAAATCGAGGGCATCGACACCTACCCACCGCGCCAGGAGGCATCGGTCTCGGTCAGCGACATGGAGCAGGCGCTACGCAGCGGCCAGATGAAGTATGTCCGGCTTACGCCTACCTTCATGGGCTTTCTGGGCGGCAGTGGTTCTCTTCCGGCCCATTACACCGAGCGCATCGCGCGTCATCAGATCGAGCAGCGCGATGAAGGCCCGAGGGCCTTTCTGGATGCCTTCTCCACCAGGTCGCTGGCCTTGTTCTACCAGGCGTGGACCAAGTATCGCCTGGCCTTTCAATATGAGGCCGGTCGGCGTGACACCTTCCTGCCTTTGCTGTTGTCCCTCTCGGGGCTTGGTTTCCGTTCCTTGCGCGAGCGCCTGCAGGATCGTCATGGCAACGGCGTACGTGACGAGTCGCTGGCGCATTTCGCCGGTGCCTTCCGCCACCGTCCGGCCTCGGCACCCTACATGCAGAAGGTACTGGGCGAATATTTTTCGGTACCGCTGCAGATCGAGCAGTTCGTCGGCTACTGGTACAAGGTGCCGCGCGAACACCAGACCATGTTGGGCTCGACCAATTCCGCGCTGGGCACGGCCATGGCTGGTGAACGTGTCTGGCAGCGCGACCTGCGCATGCGGCTGCGTATCGGCCCGCTGGCGATGAAGGACTTCGAACAGTTTTTGCCTGGCAAGAAGGCCTCTCTGGCACTGGCGCGCATGTTGGGCATGTTCACCGGAGCTACCCTGGAATATGAAGTGCAGCTGGTGCTGCGTGCGCAGGACGTCCATGGGATGGCGCTTGCAGGCACAAGTGAAGGAGGACGCCTGGGCTGGGACACCTTCATCGCTACCGTGCCCGAAACACGGGACCGTGCCGATATCCGTTACGAAATTGCAGTTCAGTGATGTGAAGAAAAACCACAAAAACCGAGACGGCCGCCACGACCGTCGCCACTACCAGCAGGAAGGAAACGCAGCATGGGCATCAACCTCAAATCCCTAATCAGCAAGCTCAACGACACCGCGCGCCTGGCCACCGAGCGTGCGGCCACGCTGTGCATGTCGCGCGGCCAGTATGAAGTGGATCTGGAACACCTGTTCCTGGCCCTGCTGGAACAGCCGCAATCCGACTTCAGCCTTCTTGCACGTCACAGCGGCATCAGCGTCGACAGCCTGCAAGCCGATCTGGAACGCGAGATCGGCACCTTCAAGAATGGCAACACGCGCACACCTGTGCTGTCTCCCCATCTGCAGACGCTGTTCGAGCATGGCTGGCTGATCGCTTCGCTGGACGGCGGCAATTCCGCCATCCGCAGTGGCCATCTGCTGCTGGCGTTGCTGACCCAGAGCGAGTTGTCGCAACTGGCCTATCGCGGCTCCAAGCTCTTTGCCAGATTCAAGGTCGATGAACTCAAGCATGATTTGCACAGGCTCACCGAAGGATCGGTGGAGGCGCCGGCGACGGCAGACACCGGTGGTGAGGTTGGCGATGACGAGATGACTGGCGGCGACCCCGTGGGAGAACTCAAGCAGCGCGGCGCCAGCAAAACGCCGGCGCTGGACCAGTACACCACCCAGTTGACCCAACGCGCCCGCGACGGCAAGATCGATCCGGTCATCGGGCGCGATGCGGAAATCCGCCAGGCCGTCGATATCCTGCTACGCCGTCGCCAGAACAATCCCATCCTGACCGGCGAGGCCGGCGTCGGCAAGACTGCCGTGGTCGAGGGCCTGGCCCTGCGCATTGTCCAGGGGGATGTGCCGCAACCCTTGCAGGGCGTGGAGATTCATACGCTGGACATGGGCTTGCTACAGGCCGGCGCCAGCGTCAAGGGCGAGTTCGAGAGTCGCCTCAAGAACGTGATCGACGAAGTCAAGAAAAGTCCGCACCCCATCATCCTCTTCATCGATGAGGCGCACACCATGATCGGTGCCGGTGGCCAGGCCGGACAGAACGATGCCGCCAATCTGCTCAAGCCCGCCCTGGCGCGTGGCGAGTTGCGTACCATCGCCGCTACCACATGGAGTGAATACAAGAAGTATTTCGAGAAAGATGCTGCGCTGGCCCGGCGATTCCAGGTGATCAAGGTCGAGGAACCGACTGAGGAAGTGGCGTGCGCCATGCTGCGCGCCATGGCACCGCTCATGGAAAAGCATTTTGGCGTACGCGTCTATGACGAAGCCATCACCGAGGCTGTCCGGCTCTCGCACCGCTACATCAGCGGCCGCCAGCTGCCGGACAAGGCCATCAGCGTGCTGGATACGGCTTGTGCCAAAGTGGCGTTGGGACAGAACGCCACGCCCGCCCTGCTGGAGGGCGTCACGCGGCGGCTTGAGCGGCTGGATGCGGAGATTGCCGCGCTCCAGCGCGAAACTGCCAGCGGCTCGGAACACCAGGAGCGACTGGTCGACCTGCAGGTGCAGCACGCCAGTGCCCTGGCTGAACAGGGCGAACTACAAACACGCTGGGAGCACGAGCGCGGCTTGAATGAAAGCATCCAGCAGGTGCGCGCCGCACTCGAAGATGCCAACAAGGAAGGCAGTGCCGCCGGCGAGGCCGACGCTGCACGTGCCGAACTGAAGCAGTTGCTGGAAGAGTTGAAGCAGCATCAGGGCGAAACGCCGATGGTCCCGGTCCAGGTGGATGGCCATGTGGTCGCCGAGATCGTGGCCGGCTGGACCGGCATCCCGCTGGGCAAGATGGTCAAGGACGAGATCAAGACCGTGCTGGGCCTGGATGCCCTGCTGCGCGAACGCGTGCTGGGGCAGCCGCAGGCAACTTCCGCCGTGGCGCAGCGCGTGCGCACCTCGCGGGCCAACCTGGATGATCCCGGCAAGCCCAAGGGGGTGTTCCTGTTCGTGGGGCCGTCCGGTGTCGGCAAGACCGAGACGGCGCTGGCCCTGGCCGACGTGCTCTACGGTGGCGAGCGCAAGCTCATCACCATCAACATGAGCGAGTACCAGGAGGCCCACACTGTCTCCGGCCTCAAGGGCTCGCCGCCGGGCTATGTCGGCTATGGTGAAGGGGGCGTGCTGACCGAGGCGGTGCGGCGCAATCCGTATAGCGTGGTCTTGCTCGACGAGGTCGAGAAGGCTCACCCGGATGTACTGGAGCTGTTCTTCCAGGTCTTCGACAAGGGCGTGATGGATGATGGCGAAGGGCGCGAGATTGACTTCAAGAACACCATCATCATCCTCACCAGCAATGTCGCCTCCTCCCAGATGATGCAGGCTTGCCTGAACAAGGCGGCTGAAGAATTGCCGACACCCGATGAACTCGACGCGCTGATCCGTCCACAACTGGTAAAGGCCTTCAAGCCCGCTTTCCTGGGACGCCTCAAGGTGATTCCCTATTACCCGATCGCCGACGAGGTGCTGGTAGAGATCATCAAGCTCAAGCTGGCCCGCATTGCCAAGCGGATCGCCGAGAACCACAAGGCCGAGTTCAGCTACGACAAGGCCCTGGTCGAGGCCGTACTGGCACGCTGTACCGAGGTCGACTCCGGCGCTCGCAATGTGGACAACATCCTCAACGGCAGCCTGTTGCCGGAGATCGCCGAAAGCGTGCTGGCGCGCATGGCCGAAGGCCAGGGCATCGCCCGCATCAAGGTATCGGCCAGCAAGAAGGGCGATTTCAAGTACACCATCCAGTAAGCTCGCGAAGTGACCAAGACCATGCCGTGTTCATCTCCATTCCTTCATGCCGCAGGTTCCGCCGGTGACGCAATCCGACCAGACGCGGGGCGGTCATGAACGCCTCAGCTATTGCCGCCCTGGCCGGTGCGTGGAATCAATCCGCGCGTGTGATGCGGCTGCACCTGCCAGCGGGTGCGGACCTGGGCGCAGATACGCTGATGGCCGAGAAGCTGCAGGCCGTCGAAGAAATCAGTGCCTTCCACGACGGAAATGACATCCCCGAGGTTGACCGGGCCATTGCCGGTTATCGCCTGCAGTTGTCTTGCCTCAGCCTGAACGCCGGCATTTCCCTGCGCAAGCTGCTGGGGCAGGCGGTGCTTGTCGAACTGGACACCGATGGCGCACCGCGCGCCTTCCATGGCCATGTCACCGATTGCCGGATGGAGGGCGCCAACGGCGGCATGGCCCGATACGTGCTCACCATCGAACCCTGGCTGGCCTTCCTGCGGCATCGCCGCGACAGTGCGGTATTCCAGGACATGACGGTGCCGGAGATCATTGACTCCGTCTTTCGCGACTATCAGGGCCAAGGCAGGCTGCAACCGGCCTGGCGACTGGACTTGCAGGATGCCTCGGTCTATGCCAAGCGCAGTCTGGCGACGCAGTACCAGGAAACCGACTTGGCGTTCGTCAACCGGCTGCTGGCCGAGGAAGGCCTGTTCTACACCATCGAGCACAAGGGCGATGCCAGTAGCGCCAGCCTGGGCACACATACCGTGGTGATTGCCGACCACAACGGCAGCTTCAAGCCCAATGCGCGCGAGCGGATCGCCTTCAGCCAGCCGGGCGCGGTGATGCCGCAGGACAGCATCGATCGCTGGCGCAGCGTGCGCCGCTGGCAGAGCAATGCAGTTGAAATCCTCACCTGGGATTATCGCCAGGCCGCAGTCAGGGAGGCCAGCAGCACGAGCAGTGGCGGCGACCACGCCAACGGCAGCCAGGGCGAAACGCCGGGCGGGCTGTTACTGACCCTGCGCGATGCGCCCGGCGTCTACGCCAACGAGAATCGCGCGCAGGCTGAGCGCCAGGCACGCAACCAGCTACAGGCCATCGAAGCGCGCAATGAAGTCTTCACAGGCACGGGCACCGTGCGCAGCCTGAGCCCTGCGACAACGTTCACGCTCGCCGGTCATTACGACCATGTTGGCGGCGCGGAGGATCACTTCGTGCTCCTGCGTGTGGTCCATCAGGCGCACAACAACCTGAACGCCGATCTCAAGGCAGAGGCCATGCGCTTGCTGGGCGAAGCCACGCTCGACCAGGACGCAGTCACGAGTTCCCTGCTGGATGCGGCCTTGCAGCCTGCTCGCGGGGAAGCTCGGCCGGTCTACCGCAACCGTTTCGAGGCGATCCGCAGCAAGGTGCCGTATCGCCCCTTGGTAACCGATGCCGACGGCAATTTCCTGCACCCCAAGCCGGTGGCCAGCGGCCAGCAGACGGCAGTGGTCGTCGGGGCCCAGGGGCAAGCGGTGCATACTGATCGCGACAATCGCGTCCGCGTGCAATTCCACTGGCAGCGCGGCGAACGTAGCCATAGCGGCCTGAGCTCGCCGGCGCCGGATGGTCACGTCGGCGCGCCTGCCAATGAACAATCCGGCACCTGGGTACGCGTGCTGGCGGGCATTGCTCCCACGGCGGGTGCCAATTGGGGCGGTCAGGCAGTACCGCGTGTGGGGCAGGAAGTGCTGATCGACTTTATCGAAGGTGACATCGACCGCCCGGTGGTCATCGGTACCTTGTACAACGGCCGTGGCCAGGACAATGCCCAGGGCAACCAGGCCGGGCAGGGTGCGGGAGCAGCCACCGGCAATGCACCCGCATGGTTCCCAGGTGACGCCGAAGGACATCAGCATGCGGCGGTGCTCTCCGGTATCAAGACCCAGGCATTGGGTACCAGCCAGAGTGGAGGTGGCGCGTACAACCAATTGGTGTTTGACGACACCCCCGGCCAGTCGCGCGCCTCGCTGCAACAGCACGCGGATAGCCATGACGGGGCCAGCGAACTGAACCTGGGCTTGCTGCGCCAGCAGACCCACAATCAGCGGCTGGCCACCACCGGTCAGGGCTTCGAGCTGAAGACTCGCTACAGTGTAGCCGTACGTGGAGGGCAGGGATTGTTGCTCTCTACGGAGAAGGGTTCGGGGGCGCAGCTGGATGTACGGGGGGCGCTCTCGCAGCTGTCCGACAGTGTCGAGAAGCAGAAGCAACTGGCGGAGACTGCGCAAAAACACAATGCCAAATTCGAGGGCGAGACCGAAGCGGGAAAATTGCCCGCCGTGGAGTCCTTGGCGGAGTCCGTCGAGGTGCTCAAGGCGAGTGCCACGGCTTCGGCAGGCAGCAGTGGTGGTGACGATGGCGGTGAAGCAGGCTCAAGTGCCGCGACGGCTTTCAGCGCACCGCAGTTGCAGCTCTCCAGTCCGGCCGGTATCGCTGCGGCCACTCCGGCCAGCGCTATCCTGGCTGCGGGTGTGACCAGCAGCGTCACGGCCGGCAAGGACATCAACCAGATTGCGCAAGGCAATCTGCATCATCTGGCCAAATCGGGCATCAGCCTCTTCACCTATGGCAAGGCCAGTGATGCCAGCAAGCCGGTTCAGGATGCTGGCATGGCGCTGCATGCGGCGTCGGGCAAGGTCATCGTGCAGAGCCAGGCTGGCAAGACGCTCATGACGGCGGCGAAGCAGGTGACGGTGGCCAGCGTGGGGCAGGATGTGCAGATCACGGGAAAGCAGCATGTGCAGTTCAGTGCGCAGGGTGCGTGGCTGAAACTGGAGGGCGGCAATATCGAGGTGCATGGGCCGGGGGCGATGGAGTTCAAGGCGAGTGCAAAGGAGTTGACGGGGCCGGCCAGTAGTACATCTTCCTTGACCATGTCCAGCGGCGACATCAAGGGCTGTTCCCAGGCCAGCCAGGACGCCAGTGCGGCGATGGCCGGTGCCCAAAATCTATAGGGCAGGATTCAATGGAAGATAACGTGACAATGACCGCAATGCCGCTCTGGGATTCGTATGTCCGCGCATTGCATTCCCGTTTCCAGGAAGAACCTTGCCTTGCCTGGATCAACCCGGCCCAAGGCGATCCCTTCGAGACCGATGAATTGGTGGCGGCCAGAAAAGTATGCGTGCCCATCATGCATCCACACTTTGACTTGCGTTACGCACCTTACTTGCTGGAGCTGGATCTGTCCCGATTCCAGGATGGTGATGTACTGGCTCGCACAGTGGAGTTGGCAGCCAATGCTTGGACACTGGACAGCTTGCAGAAAATGAACGGCCAGCCGGTATGCGGCTGGGTGGCAGCCTCATGCTCAGCCAGGGACCTGGCGGCTTACTGGGCTCGTACCTGCCACATCCACCACCGTAACGGCCAAGCCAAGCTGCTGCGCTTCCATGACCCCGGGGTGCGCGAATGGCTGTGGCCTGCGCTCGAGAGACTGCAGCGCACCACTTTGTTGGGGCCGGCGACCCACATCCTGTCGATTGGCCGTAACGGGGAACTACTGGAGCAGGGCCTCGACGATACCGAGCCGCAGCAACAGCAACAGCATACATCCCTGACATTGACCGCAAAACAATGGAACGAGGTAGAGGATTATGCCGTCGTCCACGCTGCCTGGCTTGCCCTGTGCGGGCAGGATGAGGCATGGCGTGGCCGCCTGTCGCAGCAGTCAGGTTGGCAATACAACGTGCTGGATTGTCTTCGGCAAGCGACCGAGTACGGCATTGTGGACGCGCAGGATCGCGCCTTGTTTGCCAGGCACGCCTTGGAAGTCGGCACGAATTTTCATTTGAATGCCTTGCTCTCTCCAGTATGGGAAAGGACGCGCACTGGCCAATACTATGGCGGCGTGCTCGAAGAGGTTATTGGCGATAGCGCCGACCGCCTGTTTATCCATTTGCATCACGAGACTTGAGCTATGGCTTGCAACAACCCCCAGAATCCGCAGTGCCCCAACTGCAACAAGAGTGGCCTTGCCATCCTGCCGGCGCGCTACGCCGTGGTGCCGATGCACGTCGATGCGACCTTGCCAGCCCCCTTGGGCAACAAGGTAACTAGCGTCAGGCTGAATCATCACAAATATGCGTTGCGCGCCTTAAGGGCTGGATTCCTTTACGTCTTTCATGAGAAGCATCCGCGCGGCAGTCACATCAAATGGGAGGTGTACGGCGTTTCGGAGGAAGGTACATTGTGGAAGATGCCTTCGACCAGCGCCATCAAGGCCGTGAGCGAGGAGCCGCAGTGCTCACGCAACGGGCACAACCTCCCAGCCTCGGTCATCACGATCGAATCTCCCGAGAAGTGCAAGCGAGTCTGGATCGCTTTCTCGGAGCATATCTGGAGTGCCGAGACGCTGGCAGACTTCGAGAAGGACGCCAAGCTGCGTGACCGGCGCATGCAGACCTTCCTGCCCGCCACCTGGATTGCGACAGGCGGTTATCGCCACGGGTTGCCGGCGACAAAGGCGAAAATCGAGCAGATTCTTGAATACAAGCCAGGCTTCCGTGCGGATAGCGTGAATCCAAAGGTCGTACCGAAGATCAGCCGGCCTTCCAGGAATGGCAGCTATTTTGCTGACGTGCTCAAAAAGCAGAGCACCATTTACACAGTCGTTGAGCGCAGTGGGCAGAGCGAGCCCGTCTCCAAGCTGATGACCGAGATCGGAAAGAACCCTAAAGGCAAAGACCATCTGCCGCTGGTCATGGGGGTGTGGGATGCCGTCGGGATTGTTCATGAACTCAACGGCTTCCGTAACGATGTTGTCGGCTGGTCGGAAAAGTACATGGAAGAATTGCAGATGGAGGTCTCTGCGATGATGGCCATTGATGGACTCAAGGAGGTCCTGGGCCAACGGGCCGCCGATGCGCAGGACAGCTTCCAGCAGGACATGAAGAGCCACAGCATGTCTCAGCCGGATACCACCGGTCGGCGCCAGTACGCTTCCAAGCTGCCTCCGGTCGACCAGGCCAAGGCCAACGAGATTAGCGACTTCATTGATGAACTGAGGCACAAGCAAGTTCCGACTGTCGTTATCCAGCCGACCTATCTCGATCATGTCAATACGATGCCAGAGCCTCAGCGTAGTGCCGAGTTGGCAAAGTTGCGAAAGCAGGCAGATGACTTCGTAAGCACGCGGGACAAGAATGGCGTGAGAAATATCGAGGATGCCAGAACCAGCGCCTGGTCAAAATATGAAAAGAGGTTGGACAAGAAGCGCTATTCAGACTTCAAGAAGAATTACAACGCTTTCCAGGATGACGTAACCAAGATCGCCAATGATCGTACCGGGGATCTGGTGAACTGGCTTGAAGCGAAGAATCTGATTGATGCGTTTACAGAATTCCATGGAAGGAGTGTCAGCGACGGTGTGGTGTTCGATGATCAGGTGGGCAGGGCGATCTTCGGCATGAACCATAGCAATGTGGGACAGGACAAGATTGCTGCTTGGGTCAAGGAGCTGAAAACGACCGAGACCAACCTCCTGTGGCGCGCCATGGCCTTGAACCAGATTGACGCGATGCCTGAGTTGGATGCGTACCTGCAGGAGGCCAAGCAAAACAATGAGAAGAAGATCCTGGCGAGCACGGTCGATTGGATTGCCATCGGTCAAAAGAGCCTGAAGACCCTCGCCGACACCTATAAGAAAGCTATTGGCATCTACAACGCCAATACCAATGCCGCCTCCGAAAAGGGCTCCATGGCATTCAACGTCAGGGTCAAGCCGATCGAGATTTTCGGGGTCGACCTGAAGATCATGACGGTCGGCGATGCCATCATGAGGGAATTCAAGTTGGCAAGCACGCTTGATTACGTTGGCGAAAAAATGGTGCAGCACATGCTGAGTGTGCGAGCACTCGTCAATCCACTGGATTCTTTGCAGCTAATTCAGGCGCAAGCCAGGAATGACGGCGTGATCAGGCAGCAGACTATCGAACGCTTGCGCACTGCACGTGCGTTTCTGGCCAGTGATCAGCCAGCCATGCGCAATGCACAGACTGAAAGCATGCGTCGAGCTTGGGAGGACTTCAAGAAAAGTGAGAAGGCGCCCACCGCGATCAAAGACGTACGAGCCGCGCTGCTGGTGATGATCATTGAGGGGGTTAACTTCTCCAAGATGGCGCATGCCTGCATAGAAAAAGGAGATGCGAAGAGCTGGTGGGGGCTGGTGGCCTCTGGCATGACCATTACTAGTGGTCTGTTTGATGTGGCCGGAGGTATTCTGAAAAACATGACGCAGAATGCCAAGGGAGAATTCGACAAGGGTGCCAGCTTGTGGAGTTACCAGCGGCTTAAGCTTGTTGGTGGAACGTTGGGTGCAGCGACTGCTGCAATAGGAGTAGTGTTTGATACGCTGGATATGAAAAAGAATTGGGAGATGGGCAAGAGAGGAATGGCTTCGCTATATTTCCTCAAGGTTGTCTTCGGATCTGGAAGCGTTTTGTTGTCGACGGCCACTGCGATGACGTACTCAACACCCCTTATTCGCCAGTTGACTGTGAGGGCGACTCTCAGTTTGACAGCCCAAGTTGTTGCTGAACGAGAAGTGGCCTTGATTGCCGCACGTATCCTGCTGATGGCTGCAGGCTTCTGGGTAGGCGTGGCTATCTTCACCATCCAGGTATTGATCTGGATATTCAGCGACGATGATCTTCAATCATGGTGTGCGCTATGTGTTTTTGGAGAAGACCATAACGAAAAATCAGCGTTTCATTCATTGAAGGAGCAAAGTTCCGGATTGAATCAAGCGCTCGTTGCGATTGGTTTGCCACCAGCGGACTAGGCGAAGAAGGTCGATGTTCGGTTTTGGGAAAATGAATCGAAGCCCACTGTTAAAAAAATGAAACTGCACGACTGAAAGACTATGGCTGAATACGTTACACACCCTGATTCTGGACCTACTCTAAAGCTGAGAGGCTGTATCTCCAATTACAAGAAGACGAGGGAAAGCGCTAGCTTCTTCTTCACCTCGGGGGATCAAGCAAAAATTGGTGCAATGGCCGTCCTGTCGGCAGCTTCCGGTTTGGCTGGACAAGCCGCGATCATGGCTAACTATGCTACCTCACTGGAGGAAGAGGCCGATTTCATTGAGTTCGACTTGGATGGCAAGTCGTTAAGTGGATGGGTATGGCGCAGCCCTTTCCAAGAGGGCGATATTGTAGAGGTGGCTGCTCAGAAACGCGACGATCACTACGAACTATTTGCCGTCGCAAGGCCCTCTGATCGGGTTATTGCTCTATATCCTCATTGCTCGCGAGGGCGCGCGACTCATGTCAGGAACGCTGCGAAGTGGGTTGGCTATTTAGCTATCTATTTCTTTTTTGCGGGGATTCTGCTGGGTTGGTTGATCGGTGCTGGACCTCTGGGGATATGGGGTGACTTCTATTTCAATTTCCCGCAGGGATTTCTGATAATTGGAGCTGGCTGGTTGGCATCGGCGCTTATTGTTGGACACCTGGCACGAAAATGGATGCCATTTGTACGATTGGCCGAAAGGGTCTTTCGAATACTGGAATTGCCATCGCCTTCCAAGATCGATTTGAAGAAATCTAGCAAATTACACAAGACAGAGAATGATCCGCCTGAATGTGGAGTGATGTATTTCAAATATTAGGAATCGTGGTCTTGGTGAGAAAATCTGCCGAAGGAATTCAGTACAGCATTTATCGGACGGCCCGGATTGCGTACGGACAATAAATCAGCGACCACTTCCGTATTAAAGAAAATGTGTGCGACAGGATGGTAATGCTTGCTAAATCGTTTCAGAGATCGGCGCCAATAAATATTCGATATCATTTGCCTGGGTCTATTTTATCGTTCCCCGGCCGACGGATATTCTTATGACCAATTACGTAAGCCATTCAAACGAAATACCGCTTCTGAAGCTCTCAGGAAAAATAAGCTCTTATGATAGAAAAAGACTAAGTGCGAGCTTCGTGTTTACTGAATCAGATCAGACGAAAATTGGAGTGCTTGCTGTCGCGTCAGCGACTGCTGGTCTGGCCGGGCATGCAGCAATCATGTCGAACTATTCTTCTGCAATGGAGGAAGAGGCCGACTACGTTCAATTTGAATTAGATGGTAAAAGGATCAAGGGCTGGCTATGGAGGAGCCCATTTAAGGAAGGTGATGAGGTCGTCGTCGCTGTTGAAAAAAAACTAGAACATTATGAGTTGTATGGAATGATGCGCCCCATGGATAAAGTCATAGCGTTATACCCTCATTGCTCACGCGGACGAATTCGACACATCAAGACTATCGTCAAGTGGTGGTTTATTTTGGTGCCGGCTTTTTTTCTTCTTTTCCTTTTGTTGCCAATCACTGGCGGATACCTGAAATTTTGGGAGTTCTGGGGTGAAATTTTTAAGGGGGATCCTAGTGGCTGGTTCATTATTCTAGGCCTCGTTGCTTTCTTCGTGGCGATGTTTGCCAGCTTAGGAAGAAAGTGGATGCCATTTGTACGATTAGCTGAAAGAGTCTTTCTAATACTGGAATTGCCATCGCCTTCCAATATTGATCTGAAGAAGTCCACCAAATTGCATAAGACCGAGAACGATCCTCCTGAATGCGGCGTGATGTATTTCAAATACTGATGGCTGTTCGGTCCCTTTCCAGGATTTTGGGAGAATTATCAAATCCGCTAGTTGCATAAATGATGATGCATGACTGACAGATGCGGCTATGGAAAATTATATAAACCATTAAGAAGATAACGCGCTATTGAGACTGACTGGAAAGATAAGATTCTATAAGTTTGGCCGGGCAGGCCGCGAGTCGATGGAATGATCGCTTTCTCCAACGAGATACGCGCTCTCAAAAACCGCGAAGGCACAGCGCGCCTGCGGGTCGTTGAGGAAAAATGAGGAGTTGTAGATGAGCCGCACCCGGTCCCGTTTTAATCCGCCCAATCAACATTGGTACGAGGATTTACCCGACCATCAGGCAGACTTCGGTCGCGATATAGAGTCCCCTACGCTCGCTGACGACATCAATGCAATCAGCGAAAGCTATCTGGAAGTGTCGCGCGCGGGCAATGTGATCCGGGGCGGTTTGCTGATGGTGGGCACCGTAATGCTTGTGTTCTTCTCTTGGGTAGTGATGCACCTGGTAGCGGCGAGCATCGGGCCAGATGACGCGCTGATCTTTCCTATCATTAGTTGGAGTTTGCTTGCTTTGGGGATGATATGCGCCATTTTCGGTATGATTCTGGACTGCAGCATTCCGCGTGATATGCCAGTGCGTTTCGACCGCGATAAATGCAAGGTCTATGCCTATGATTATCCAATTCGTCTGATGCCGTTTCCACCCCGTCGGTCGAAACTAAAGATATTTTCCTGGCAAGACGTGCAGGCCGAGATTACCAAGCAGTCCGGTTACAACGGAAAAGCCTATGTCGTCCGCTATGCGCTGGTTCTTGTGATCTGTCAACCCGGCACCGATCAAGTGGTTGATCGCCTCACGCTAAAAGGGAACGACATGACCGTGCGCGGCTTGGAGGTGCTTTGGAGTTACATCCGTCGCTATATGGCCGAGGGGACCGTCAATTTACCGAAAGTGCAGCCGCGGCACCAAGGTGTAACTCTGCGTCGCAGCTTGTTTTCCTATATGCCCTATTTCGACCCGTCGACGGAAGGCGCCCAGTTTCGCAACCGCATGGGTGCAGTCGACTGGCTGCTGGCGCTGGTCATGATGTGGTTTTTCTGGATCTGGCTGCCTCTTGGGCTTTGCCATTACGTTGCAATGAAGTGTGCTCCAGAGCCGCGTTGGCCTGCAGAAGTGGATGAAGAGAGTCGGCGGGGGAAAAAGAAAATTCTTTCATGAGTACATCGCGGTTTAATCCACCGAATTCCCTCTGGTATGAGGACCTCCCGGCCCGAGCGGCGATGGCGGAGGAAGAAGTTTCTGTCATGGCTTTGCAAGAGGATGTGATCGGTGTCGATCAAGATAAACTGGATATTTCTCGCACATCCTCCATTCTGCGAGGCGGTTTCATTTTTATCGGAATGGTGGTCTTGCTGATACTGTGCTGGTTCGCGCCACATGTCTTCACGTCTATCTTTACACCCCCGAGATCTGTATTGGTGATAACGATCTTGACGATTCAGAATCTTGCACTCGCCGGTTACAGCCTGTTCCTGATCTGGCTGGACTGTCGAATTCCACGTGATCTTCCTGTACGTTTTGACCGTCGTGCTGGAAAGATTTACGTACAGGATTTCAGCCTCAGTCTCAAACCTTTCGCACGCCGAAAGCTTCTGCTGAAGACTTTCGACTGGACGGACATCGAGGCCGAGTTGACCAAGCATGCCGGATTCAATGGCAAGGTCTATATGGTGAGATACGCTTTGGTGTTGGTAGTTTGCCGACCAGGAACCACGGAGGTGCTTGAGCGGATCACCCTCAGAGGCAACGACATTGCAACCCAAGGCTTGCAGACTATCTGGTCCTATGTGCGAAGGTACATGGAGCAAGGCCCATCCAATCTGCCGACGCTACATGTACGTGAGCCACGGATTTCCTTGTTGAATAGCCTGTTCTTCTACATGCCCTATCTCGCTCCGGGAGAAGAAGGGCGGAGCTATCGTCGCCATATGGGCGCGGTAGAGTTGATTCTTGCGTTTCTGATGATCTGGTTCTTCTGGATCTGGCTGCCGTTAGGGCTGTGCTACTACGTTGCAATGAAATGTGCTCCACAGCCAAGCTGGCCTGAAGGCTTGGATTGATGGAGCCGTTGGAGAAAAATTGAGACATCGCTCTTTGGACAACTGAGGTTCAGTAGATGCCCGTTTTGGAATCTGAAGAGTCCTGATTGACCGGTTCGATGGCGAAGAAACGTCATGGCTAACAGGAACAGCTGTCCATGAGGAGTTATAGCTGAGCAGTACCCGGTCCCGTTTTAATCCGTCCAATCAACATTGGTACGAGGATTTACCCGACCATCAGGCAGACGTCAGTCGCGATTTAGATTTTCCTACGCTCGCCGACATCCATGCGATCAGCGACAGCTAGCTGCTATGGGATTACCCGTGACAGATTACGTAGATCAATTCAAACGAAAAGTTCACTAGAACCCATTTCATCAATAGGCGTGAGTGCGAGCGAGTCCCGTTTGGGATGAA